>JAZFPW010000033.1:0-4696 GCA_036444815.1 Gammaproteobacteria bacterium | reverse complement strand
CGACCTGGCGGCGCCGGTCGGCGTGGTGCGGGTCGCTCGCATCGATGACGTGCAAGAGCAGACTGGCCTCCCGCGTCTCGGTCAGCGTCGCACGAAACGCCGCCACGAGCTCATGCGGCAGGTCGCGGACGAAGCCCACGGTGTCCACCAGCACGATGTCGCCTTCACCGTCCGGGGAGAGGCGCCGGATGATCGGATCCAGCGTCGCGAAAAGTTGGTCGCGGACTTTGGCGTCGGCGCCGGTCAAGGCATTGAACAGGTGGCTCTTACCGGCGTTGGTATAGCCCACCAGTGCGACTGTCTCGACCTGCGTACGACGCCGCTCTCTTCTGCCCATCTCACGCTGTTTCTCGACGCGGTCCAGGCGAACCTTGAGATGTCTAATACGCTGGTCCAACAGGCGGCGATCCGTTTCGAGCTGCGTCTCGCCCGGCCCCCTGAGGCCAATGCCGCCTTTCTGCCTCTCCAAGTGCGTCCAGCCACGAACCAATCTCGTCGACAGATGCTCGAGCTGTGCGAGCTCGACCTGAATCTTGCCTTCGAAAGTCGCGGCTCGCTGCGCGAAGATGTCCAGGATCAGTCCGTTACGATCCAAAACACGGGTCTGAAGCAGCGTCTCGAGATTGCGCTCCTGACTCGGGGTGAGTGGCTGATTCACCAGGACGAGCTCAGCACAACTCGCCTTCACCCTTTCGCGCAGTTCCTCCGCCTTGCCACTACCGATAAACAGCCGTGGCGTCGGTCGGTCGCGGCGCGCTTCCATCTCGTCCACGACATCCGCTCCGGCCGACGCAGCCAGCGCTCCGAACTCTTGCACTTCATCTTCGTCGCATGACGTTCTGAGCCCAATGTGAAGCAGAAGGGCTCGCTCGCCATTTTCGGGACGCTCAAGCAATCCGGGCTCCCTGCCGGTGTGGGCGATTATTCCTCGGTGTCGTCATCATCCATGGACAGATGCACATTACGCGACGGCACCACGGTCGAGATGGCGTGCTTATAGACCATCTGACTGACGCTGTTGCGGAGCAGCACGACAAACTGGTCGAAAGAGTCGATCTGCCCCTGTAGCTTGATGCCATTGACTAGATAGATCGAGACCGGAATCTTCTCCTTGCGCAACGCATTCAGAAACGGGTCTTGCAATGACTGACCTTTGGCCATGGATATCTCCTTATTGTTAGTTTCTTCGAGATCAGGGCCGAAGTGGTTTTCCGCACCCGCCGCGGGCTCTTTAAAGCCAAAACTCCGCTAATCACTAATGGTGCCTTCCCACAGGCTCGAAATAGTAGCACAGAGCCCGTCGTTCAAACCGTTCTGTGATATGAGTTCTAGCTAGTCGCTTAGTTCAGTGCGGACGGAACCGAGGAGGGTCTGTTCGAGGTCCGGGCCGGCTAGCGAGAGATGTTCGGCCCCCGAGTCTGAACGCAGCGACGTTAGCTGCCGCTTCGCGAGCTGGCGAGTCGCCGCGACTGCACGCGCACGGGCCTCCTGCCAGTCGTACTCGCCCGCCAGGTAAGCCCAGATCTGGCGATAGCCCACCGCCCTCATGGCAGGCGTCGTCGCACTCAGATCCTCCCGGGCTTTCAATGTCGCGACTTCGTCGATGAATCCCGCCTCGACCATCGCGTCGAACCGCTGCTCGATCCGCTCGGCCAGTGCGACTCGGTCGTCGGGTAGCAGTGCGAGCGTCTTCACGGTCGGTAGATCGTCGGTGCGCGAACGCCGCTGGTGGACACTGAGTGCTTCGCCGGTCAGTTCATAGACCTCCAGCGCCCGTTGTATGCGCTGCCCATCGCTCGGCGAGATGCGCGCCGCGGCTTCCGGATCGACGTCGGCCAAGCGCGCATGCAGCGCCGGCCACCCCGCACTCGCGGCTTCGGAATCCAAGCGTTGCCGTATCGATGGGTCGGCCTCAGGCAGGTCCGCCAAGCCGTCGCGCAGTGCGCGTAGATATAAATGAGTGCCGCCGACGATCAACGGCAAGCGTCCGCGCGCCGTGATGTCATGAATCGCCAGACTCGCGTCTCTGACGAAGCGCCCGGCAGAATAGGTATCCGCCGCATCGACGATATCTACGAGGTGATGCGGCACGGCGGCTCGGACAGAGGCGGACGGTTTAGCCGTACCGATATCCATGCCGCGATAAACGAGCGCGGAGTCCATGCTGATGACCTCGAGCGGGAAGTGTTCCGCGAGCATCAGCGCCAGCTCGGTCTTGCCACAGGCGGTGGGGCCAGTCAGGCAGACACACTTCACTCGATCAGACTCTCCGGCCCGATTCGCTCTCACTGTCCGCGGAGAAACAGCCGGTCGAGCTCCGCGATTGTGATCCGGCTCCAGGTCGGACGGCCGTGACTACACTGGTCGCTTCTCTCGGTGCCCTCCATCTCCCTCAGCAGCGCGTTCATCTCTTCGAGGTCGAGTTGGCGATTGGCCCTTATCGCAGCGTGACAGGCCATAGTCGCCAGCAACTCATCGGCCGCGCCCGCCACGCGACGGACGCCTGCCGTCGCCAGCAGGTCGCTGAGCACGTCCCGCATCAACGGCTCGACTTCGGTTTCCTGCAAGAGCTGCGGCACCTCCGTGATCTGGATCTCCTCCGGCCCTCGACGAACGGCAACAAGCCCTAAGCGCGAGAGTTCTTCGGCATGCACCTCCACAGCCTCCGCTTCGCGCGCGGACACCTTAAGCGAGATCGGCACGAGCAGTGGCTGACCCTTGAGCTTGTCCTCGCCTAGTGATTGTTTCAGCTGCTCATACGTTATGCGTTCATGAGCGGCATGCATATCGACGATGATCAATCCCTCACGGTTCTCCGCAAGAATATAGATACCGGCTAGCTGGGCGAGCGCGTATCCCAGCGGCGGCAGCTCGTGTTCAGCGGGTTGCGGCACCGGCCGTGAGTGGACTACGTCGTAGTGCGAGACGGTCTCGCGAACCGCTGCGGCACCACGTCGTCCGACCAGCCCCAGTAGCCGTTGCCGCGCGGACTCGACGGTCTTGTCCTCGGCAGCGTGTGCCGGTGGTCGCAGCGTATCTCGTTGCCCGGACTCCAACGTAGTCGCGAGCGCGGCCTCCACGGTGCGAAAGACGAAGTCATGAACGAGGCGGGAATCTCTGAACCGGATTTCCAGCTTCGCGGGGTGCGCGTTGACGTCGACGCGACGGGGGGCGATCTCCAGGAACACCACATAGGCCGGCTGCCGGGCTTGAAACAGCACGTCCTGATAACCCAGACGCACGGCATGACGCAGCACCTTGTCACGGACCACGCGACCGTTGACGAACGTGTACTGCATATCGGCCTGACTGCGGGAGAAAGTCGGGTCGGCGAGCCAACCGAAAAGCCGCATGCCTTCGAGTTCGCGCTCGAAGTAACGCGCATGCTCCAAGAAGCTCTCCCCGCACACTTGACTCAGGCGCGCCTCGTGATCCTCGCGGCTTTGCGCCTGCGGTAAGGCGAGATTCGCGCGCTGATTGTGTCTGAGCTGCCACGCAACATCGAAACGTGCCAGCGACAGACTACGCACGACCGTGTCGATATGGGCGAACTCGGTGCGTTCCGTGCGCAGAAATTTGCGCCGCGCGGGCACGTTAAAGAAAAGGTCCCGGACTTCCAGCGTCGTCCCGCGAGGATGCGCGGCCGGCCGGAGCGAGCTGAGGTCACCGCCATCGGACTCGATCGACCAGCCCGTGTCCTCACCCTCGACCCGTGACGTCAGCTTCAGGTGGGCTACCGAGCCGATACTGGGCAAGGCTTCGCCTCTGAAGCCTAAGGTCGCCACGCTCTCCAGCCCGTCAAGGCTCGTGATCTTGCTCGTCGCGTGCCGCGACAACGCCAGCGAAAGCTCGTCCTTCGCGATACCGACGCCGTCATCTCTGATACGAATCAGGCGCGTCCCGGCCGCCTGGATCTCGATGTCGACCCGCTTCGCCCCCGCGTCGAGACTATTCTCCACGAGTTCTTTTAACGCCGAAGCCGGGCGTTCGATGACCTCGCCGGCGGCAATCTGATCGATAAGCTGTGGGGGGAGCACCCGGATCGTCACGCTCGCTATTGTAGGAGCGGCCGTCCGTTCATGAAAGGCTGGCGAAGAATCGCGGCGCGCGTTTAACCCGCTAGATCGGAATGGTCAGAACCTGGCCGATTCGAATCACATCGCTCGTTATCTGATTGAAGCGCTTCAGTGTCGCCAGGCGGACGTGATAGCGCTCGGCGATCTCCGACAACGTCTCGCCGCGGCTGATGACGTGTCGAACCGGGGTCTGGCGAAGCGGAGGCGGATGGAGGCTCAGATAGCTGTCCGGTGGTGCGTTCGCACGAAAATAATCTAAGACCCCGTCGAGCATGGCCCGCGCAAGGTCGGCTTGAAATCCCGAATCGTTCAACGCCTGCTCCTCCGCCGGGTTGGAGATATAGGCGATTTCGATCAAAAGCGAGGGAACGTCGGGGGATTTCAGCACCAGGAACGGCGCCTGTTGTACCTGCGGCTTCCGCATCGGAGTGATGCGATCCAGCCGCTCGATCAGATAGCCGCCGGCAATTGAGCTTGCGCTGATGGCGGCGCTCTGCGACAGGTCCAGTAACACGCCGGCTAGCAACTGATCCTTGTCTCGTAGAGAGACGCCGCCGATCAGGTCCGACGCGTTCTCTCGTTCCGCGAGTCGACGCGCCGCTTCGTCCGTCGCGCCTTTC
>JAZFPW010000032.1:0-2343 GCA_036444815.1 Gammaproteobacteria bacterium | reverse complement strand
GAAGCCGATCAATTGCGTCGGGCCATGGCCGCCTGGCACCGTCGTGGCGGCCTGGAACGGTTCGAACGGCGTCTAACTCAGGGCATGCTGGATCGCGGCTACACGGGAGAGTTTGCCGAGCGGATATTCAAGCAGATCAAGGGATTTGGGGAGTACGGGTTTCCAGAATCCCACGCAGCGAGTTTCGCGCTTTTGGTCTATGTGTCTGCCTGGCTCAAATATCATGAACCCGCGGTTTTCTTTTGCGCTTTGCTCAACAGTCAGCCCATGGGGTTTTATGCCCCAGCTCAATTAATACGCGCGGCCCGGAAGGATGGCGTGGAAGTGAGGCCCGTAGATGTTCACACTAGCGACTGGGACTCGACACTGGAGCGGAGCACGCATGGGGATCCGGTTCTGTGCTTGGGTCTTCGCATGGTTAAGGGTTTGTCGGCCGCTGGGGCCGAACAAGTGATCGAGGCTCGACGTACGCGCCGCTTCACAAATATCCAGGATCTTGCGGAGCGGACGGGGCTTGGTCGCAAGGATCTCAACGTGTTGGCTGCCAGTGGTGCGCTAAAATCCCTGGCGAAAAATCGCCATCGTGCCCGCTGGGATGTAGCGGGTGTGCAGAAGCGAACACCGCTTTTCCCCCAGATTCGTATCCCGGAAGGAGCCCCTCTGCTGAGGATTCCGACTGAAGGGCAGGACATCGCTACGGATTATCGTCATTTAGGCTTCACGCTCGGTCGTCATCCTCTCGCGTTATTGCGAACGCGCCTCATTGCCATGCACATCGAACAGGCAAGCGTGGTCACCGAGCTCGAGCACGGTACGGCTACTTATGCAGCGGGCCTCGTCATTACACGTCAACGCCCAGGCAGTGCCGCAGGCGTCACCTTCGTCACCATTGAGGACGAAACCGGGTATCTCAATCTGGTGGTCTGGGAGCGTCGAGCGAAGGATCAGCGATCTATTTTACTAGGGGCGACCCTGCTGGGAGTTAGGGGCCACGTGCAGAAGGAGGGCGAAGTGGTCCATGTGGTGGCGGATCGGCTCTATGATCACAGCGCCCTATTGGGTTCTTTGCCTACGCAGTCCAGAGACTTTCATTAGGGCTGTATCGTGGCCTTACCGGCCGATCTTATGCGACACGCCCGCATAGGTTAGCTGTACGAACAGCCGTTCCTGCACGCTTCAGGCAACGAGCTGATTGATCTGAAAGATCGGTAACAGAATGGCCATGACGATAGCCAGCACCATCAGGCCCATGACGATGATCAGGGCCGGTTCGAGAATGCTCAGCATCATGCTGAGCAGACTGTCCATCTCATTCTCCTGATGACTTGCCGCCCGCTCGAGCATATTTTCGAGTTCCCCGGAGGCCTCGCCACTTGAGATGAGGTGAATACTCATCGGCGGGAAAAGCTTGGACTGGCCGAGTGAGCGCCCGATCGAGCCGCCTTCACGCACGCGAACCGTCGCCTCTTCGACCGCGTCCCGCATCGGCAGGTTCGTCACCACGGAGCCGCTGATGCTCATCGCCTCGAGAACGGGCACGCCGCTGGAACTCAGAATACTCAGCGTCCTCGTAAAACGGGCGGTGTTAAGGCCCCGACTGACACGTCCGAAGACGGGCAACCTGAGGAGCCACCGATGATATTGCCGACGCGGGCCCTCTCGCCTCAGGAGTCGATTGACCCCGACGACGACTGCGACGATTCCCGCTACGACTAAGAACCACCAGTCTTGCAGAAAAGTCGACAGAGCGATCAACGCCCGCGTAAGCAGTGGCAGCGTCTGCCCGGTCGTCTCGAACACCCCGACCACTTTGGGTACGACGTAGACGAGCATCAGTACGATGATCGTCAGCGCCAGTCCCGTCAGCACGATGGGATAAATCAAGGCATGACTGATCTTCTGGCGCAGGTTGTGACGGGACTCCGTGTACTCGGCCAGCCGCTCCAGGACCGTGTCTAACCGTCCCGCCTGTTCTCCAGCGGCGACGGTCGCGCGATAGATAGTCGGAAACGCGTGAGGGAAATCGTCGAGACCGGCGGCGAGCGTGTGCCCCTCTAGTACCTTCGCGCGCACGCCGAGGATGATACTCTGGAGCCTCGGCCGCTCAGTCTGTTCGCTGACGGCCTGAAGCGCTTCTTCGAGGGGCAAACCCGCTCGAGCCAGCGTGGCGAGCTGGCGCGTGAGTAGTGCCAGATCGAGTGCCGAGACTCCACGGCGAATCGAGAATTCCGTTCGCCGAGAGCGTTCCTTCGCTTCGACTTCGGTGACTTCAATCGGATGCAGCTCGCGTTCGCGTAGTAGCGCTCGAACCTGGCGCGGGGTATCGCCTTCCAAGACCCCCTT
>JAZFPW010000031.1:0-2982 GCA_036444815.1 Gammaproteobacteria bacterium | reverse complement strand
CCAGCGCGATGCCGGTGTTGCCGGAAGTCGCCTCGACGATCGTCTGGCCGGGCTCGATCGTCCCGCGGCGCTCGGCGTCGTCGATGATCGCGAATGCCAGGCGGTCTTTGACCGAGCCTGCCGGGTTAAACGCCTCGACCTTCGCGTAGATCTCGACGTTGTCGGGCACGACGCGGTGCAGTTTGACGATAGGCGTATTGCCAATGGTGTCGAGAATGCTCTCGTAGATCATGCGCTGCCCTCTTGGTCGTTATTGTTGGGCAGGCAGCCGCTAGCTGACCCGCGCCAGGGGTTCGTGGCCGCTACCCTTATAGACGACGAGCCGGCCGGGCGCAAACCAGGCGTAGCGCTCGGCGAAACGCGTCGTCTCGCCGATCAGGAGTAGGGCGGGAGACTTGATCTCGAGTCTCGGTGCCGCCTCGGCCAGCTTGCCGAGTACGGTACTGATCACGCGTTGTGTCTGCGTGGTGCCGTGCTCGATCACGGCGACCGGCGTCTCGCGGTCGGTGCCGTTGTCGATTAGCTGTTCGGCGATCTCGCCGTACTGAGCGACGCCCATGTACAGCGCCAGCGTCTCGTCCGCCAGCAGCGGGCCCAGGTCGTAGTGACCGGAGTCCTCGGTATGGCCTGTCGTGAGCACGACCGAACGCGCGACGCCGCGCAATGTCAGTGGAATCCCGGCGTAGGCCGCGCAGCCCGAGAAGGCCGACACGCCAGGCACGATCTGGAACGGTAGCCCGGCGGCGGCCAGCGCCTCGAGTTCCTCGCCGCCGCGGCCGAAGATCATCGGGTCGCCGCCTTTCAGGCGGCAGACACGCTTGCCGCTGCGCACGAGTTGCACCAACAGGCGGTTGATCTGTTCCTGGGTGATCGATGGTTGCCCGGGTTGCTTGCCGACCGAGATCCGCTTGGCGTCACGGCGCGCGAAGTCGAGCACGTCGGCGCCGATCAAACGGTCGTAGAGCACGACCTCGGCCTGGCTCAACAACTGCCGACCGCGCAGCGTGATCAAGTCGGCGCTGCCGGGGCCGGCGCCGATCAGGTAGGCTTCGCCCACGGTGTTCGCGTCGCCTTCGTGCCAGTCGGCGAGTGCCTGCTCGATGGCGATCTCGGCCTGCCGCTCCTGGCCCGAGTAGCACCGCTCCGGCACGGGTCCTTCGAGCAGCCGTTCCCAGAATCGCCGCCGTTGATCGATGTCGGTGATGACCTCGGCTACGCGTCGCCGCCAACGCCCGGCCAGGCTCGCCACGTCGCCGAGCCGCTCCGGGAGCAGCGTCTCGATCAGGCCTTTGACCCAGCGCGCGACGACCGGCGAGTGGCCGCTGCTGGAGACCGCCACGGTAACCGGCGATCGCCGGACGATGGCCGGCATGATGAACGAACAAAGCTCCGCGTCGTCCACGACATTGCAGAAGCGCTGCTTGCTCTCGGCGGCGCACGCGACGCGTGAGTTGAGCTCTCGATCGGCCGTGGCGGCCACGATGAGCCAGTGATCTTCGAGGTGAGCTTCGGTAAACGCCTCCGCCCGCAGCTGAATCCGCCCGGCGTCGCCGAGTTCTTCGAGCCCGGCCGTGGCCGTTGGGCTGACGACGGTCACGATGGCGCCGGCTTCGATCAGCTCGCGAACCTTGCGTTCGGCCACGGCACCGCCGCCGATCACGAGGCAGGGCCGGTCGAGTAGCTGGACGAAGATCGGTAGGTGGTCCATGGTCGCTGCGGTCTTCTGTGGCTCGGCGGGCGGTCTTCTGGTGCCCTTAAAGAGTGCGCAAGATAGCCCCGCTGCACCGCGGGAACAAGATCGTCTATTCCTGGTCATATACCCCAGGGCTATAAACGCTAAGGGACTGAAAACTAGCGATGTTTCGCGGTTGACAGGCCATGTAACCAATGGTTATATGCGGTTAATGTGGCTGCCGCTTCCCTGAAGGACGCGGCGTTTTCGTCTGGTTAACTGGTGAATCGGAGGGCCAACGAGCCCGTGACCCTGAGACAGCTCAAATACCTGATCGGCATCGTCGACAGCGGCTTGAACATCACGGCGGCGGCCGAACGCCTGTACACGAGCCAGCCCGGCATCAGCAAGCAGCTCAAGCAGCTTGAAGCCGAGCTCGGTATGCAGCTGTTTACGCGCAAGGGTAAGAGCCTGGCTGCGATAACGCCGGCGGGCCGGGAGGTCATCGATCGCGCCCGGAAGATCCTGCGTGAAGTCGAGAATATCGGCAATCTCGCCAGCGACCTGACCGGTGAGCAGGAGGGGACGCTGTCGATCGCGACGACCCACACCCAGGCCCGCTACGTCCTCCCCGATGTGATCCGCGCCTTCAACGAGCGTTATCCCAAAGTCGATCTCGAGTTGCACCAGGGCACGTCGGAGCAGATCGCCGAGCTCATCAGTACGCATAAGGTGGACTTCGCGATCGCGACGGGCTCGCAGCAATTGTTCTCCAAATTGACGCTGCTGCCGATCTATCATTGGAACCGCATCGCGCTCGTGCCGAAGACGCATCCGCTGGCACGCGAGAAGAAGCCGCTGGACTTAAAGACGCTGTCGGCCTATCCGCTCGTGACCTATGTCTTCAGCCTGACCGGGGAGTCTTCGTTCAAGAAGGCATTCGCCGACGAAGACCTGGAGCCGCGCGTCGTGTTTACCGCGCGCGACGCGGATATCATCAAGACCTATGTGCGCATGGACATGGGCGTCGGCGTGATCGCGTCCATGGCCTATGAGTGCCAGGACCAGAAAGACCTGAAGGCCCTCGACGCCAAAAGCCTGTTTCCGGAAGTGACGACCTGGCTCGGCTTCCCGAAGGACATGGTCTTGCGGAGCTTCATGGTGGACTTCATCCAGCTGTTCGCGCCGCACTATTCGAAGCGGCTCATCAACGACATCGCACAGCTCGAGACCCAGGAAGAGGTTAACGCGCTGTTGAGCGACATGCGGCTGCCGATCCGCGGCGGTTGCGAGCAGGACGAAGCGGCCGC
>JAZFPW010000030.1:0-7097 GCA_036444815.1 Gammaproteobacteria bacterium | reverse complement strand
GTGGCAATGCCCGTATACAGGGTCGTGTCCGCACAACGCACAACATAGACATGCCAATGGGGCGAACGGGTTGCGCCTGCATCAGACATGGCGAACGCCGTTAGCGGATTCGTTGCAGCGCGACGCTCGTAATAATGAGTAGCACGCCAGCCGGCAGCCAGGCGACGACGAGGGGGTCGAGGTCGAAGACCTCGCCGCTGTTGACGAACGCCTGCGCTGTCACGTAATAACCAAGACCAATCAGCAAGCCGACGAGAAGGCGGGCACCAGCCCCTGCAGAGCGCAAGCCGCCGAGCACGAACGGCAACGCCAGCACCGTCATCAGCACGACTGACACGACATCGGCAATCCTCGCCCAGTAGGCGGTCACATAGCGATCCGCGTCGAGTTCATTCAGTTCGAGATACTCGATGTAACGCTTGAGCCCTTGCGTGTCCAGCAGGTCGTGGCGAACCTCGGAAAGCCCGAGTAGCTCCAGGCTCAGATCGTATTGTTGGACCGAGCGACGCTCAGCACTGGAACTGATACTGGTGTCCGCGAATTGCGTCGCGGCATAGTTCGCTAGGATCCAGCGCTCTTGGGCGTCAATCTCGGCCGACTCGGCGCGTGCGACCTGTCTCAGAGACCCGGCCGCGTCAAGTTCGAACAGGAATACACCGCCGAAGTTAATGCCGTCCTCTGCGCGGCGAAAATTGAAGATTAGATCACCGTCCTTCATCCACGCCGACCGCGCGTTGGCGATATCGACACTATCGAGCATCGCTTGTGAACGGAGTTGACGGGCGTACGAGCCGAGCGATGGCGCCAGAGACTCCCCGAGTAACGCCATCAAGACCATGAGCACGACTCCGGCGATGCCCACGGAACCCACTAGTCTGACCCGTGAAACACCGCTCGCCCGCATCACGACGAGTTCATGGTGAACAGCGAGGTTGCCGAGGCTCAGCAGTGCGCCCAGTAACGCGGCGGCGGGGAGCATCTGAAGGATCTGGCGCGGCATTCGTAGAGCCACATAAGCCAGCGCATCCGCCATCTCATACTGGGCGGTTCCGACGTCGTCCAGTTGCCCGACGAACTCGACAGCCGTCACCACGGCGAGCAAGACCAGGACCACGCTCGTGACGCCCTTTAGGACCGCACCAGCGATGTAGCGATCCAGCAAATTCATGACGCAGGCTCCGCTCGACGCACCCTCGGGCTGGATGCGAACCAGCCGGACTCGCGACCGAGCAGCGTCAGCCCCACCAGGCCGAGCACAATGTGGACCCACCAGATTCCGACCCACTCGGGCACCTGGTCCCGCTCCACCCAGACGCGGGCGATCGACAGCGAATTGACGTAGGTGATATAGATCAGAATACCGACCCCGAGCCGCGCATAGCGGCCCTCGCGCGGCCGCGAGCGGCTGAGCGGCACGGCCAGCAGCATCAGAACAAACAGTGAGATCGGCGCTGATAATCGCCACTGCAGCTCCGCACGATCCTGCGGCGCGAGAGACGCGAGCAGCACTCCGCTCGGCTTCGTCTCCACGAGCTCTTCAGGCTCCTCGTTTTCGTCTATCCGGATCGGCATACCGTGCTCAGCGAAACCCACGATGCGGAAATTTTTCTCGCCGGGGACGCCTTCATAGCGACGACCGTTATACAGCACGAAAGCCAGGTTGCCCGTCTCGGGATCGTGGACGCGCTCACCCCGGTCGGCGGTAATCACGATGACGCGTTCACCATCTTGATGCTCGATAAACACGTCGAGGATCTCCTCGCCCACGACCTCCTTGGCGTAGATGATCGTATCGCCCGAATCGGGAGACGTGAACTTGCCTGACTCCAGGACGCCCAGTTCGAGCTCTTCCTGCGCCCTGAGTTTGATTTCTTCGATCGAACGCGCCGCGGCCGGCGCTTGTACCAAAGCGAGCCAGGCAACCGAGACGGAGAGCGCCGCCGTCAAGACGCTGATCGGCCCGAGCAACTGGGCCGGCCCGACGCCACACGCGGCCAGCGCGGCCATCTCCGAGTCGCGGTTCAATCTGGCCAACGCCAACATCACACCCAGAAACAGCCCGATGGGCGTAAGCACCATCAGATACCGTAACGACGTGAGGCCGAGGATCGCGAAGACTGCGTCCCTGGGGAGTCTGCCGGCGGCCGTGTCGTCCAAAATTTCGGCAAACTGGTTACTCATCAGAATGACGAATAGAACCGCCGTCACCGTCAACCAGGCCGCAAATGTCTCGCGGAAGATGTAACGACTAATCAGGCTCACGGGATAGCAGGATTTTCAGTACGTTGCGCTAATCGAGTACACTAGCCCGCACTTTTTTCGGCTGGGATTAAGCTACGATAACACAAGCGCATGATGGCCTTGGAACCGACGTTCTACCGGGGTGTCAGACGGCTGCGTGCGATGCCGCGTTGAGGAGATTGTGATGGAGTTTCCCATCAAGATGGGGGCGCCGGCGAGTCAGAAGACCGCTTGTGCGATTCTGCCTGTATTCGAAGGTCGAGGACTAAAAGGGCCCACTCGGGAAGTCGACCAATCCTGCGGCGGCCTTCTGAGCCAGCTCGTAAAGAGCGGCGACGTCTCGACGAAAATCGGCGAGACCCTGCTGGTTCCATATCTGCAGGGAACGGCGGCCGAGCGGGCTCTGCTTGTCGGCTGCGGAAAGCAAGCCGACTTCGACGCCAAACGCTTCCGGCGGGCGGTGACAGCCGCAGCGTGTAAGCTCTGCGAGACCGGTCTCAAGGAAGCCACGAGCTATTTAAGCTATACGCGCCATCGGAGTCTCAGTGCCTACTACGCGGGACGCATCAGCGTCGAAGCGAGCAGCGCCGCCTTGTACCAATTCAAGGAGCTGAAGAGCCGGTCCGCAGGGAAACACAAGATCAGAAGGCTCGCTATCGCGATCGCTGAACGGCGGGATAGCAAAGAGACCCGCCGCGGCACCAGCCACGGGAACGCCATTGCGATCGGTACGGCCCTAGCACGAAATCTCGGCAATCGGCCACCGAACGTCTGCACTCCATCCCATCTCGCGCGCGAAGCCCGCGCGCTCGGCAAGCGTTACGACAACATGACTGTGACGGTGCTCGGCCAACCCGAAATGAAGCGCCTGGGAATGGGCGCATTATTGTCCGTCACTCAGGGCGCAGAGGAGCCACCGCGATTTATTATCGTCCGGTACCGCGGCGCCGGCGCGCGCGTCGCACCCGTGGTGATGTGCGGAAAAGGCATCACCTTCGACTCCGGCGGCATCTCGATCAAGCCTTCCCACAAGATGGACGAGATGAAATTCGACATGTGCGGTGCGGCGGGGGTCCTGGGGACCATGGCGGCCCTCGGCGAGTTGCAGCCAGACCTCAATGTCATCGCCATCGTCCCGGCCTGCGAGAACATGCCGGGCGGCCGCGCGAGCCGCCCAGGCGACATCGTCAAGACCCTGTCCGGCCAGACCGTGGAGATCCTCAATACCGACGCCGAGGGGCGCCTGATACTGGCGGATGCACTGACGTATGCGAAGCGTTTTAAGCCGCGCTACCTGCTGGACGTCGCGACATTGACGGGCGCGTGCGTCGTCGCCGTTGGACATCTCTACACAGGACTGTTCAGCAATGACGACAAGCTCGCCAGCGCATTGCTTGATGCGGGCGATCGTTCTCTCGATCCGGTCTGGCGCCTGCCGGCCGATGAAGAGTATGGACAGTCGTTGAAGAGCAACTTCGCGGATTTCGCCAACGTCGGCAGTCGAGAAGCCGGCGCGAGTATCGCCGCGCAATTCCTGTCCCGGTTCGTCGACGACACGCCCTGGGCGCATCTGGATATCGCGGGTTCCGCCTGGCTGTCGACCGCCGCCAAGGGTGCCACCGGACGCCCGGTGCCGTTACTCACGGATTTTCTCCTGAACCTATAGCGGCGCTCGAATCACAGTGACCCAGGTCGATTTCTATATCCTTGCCACACAGTCTGACGATACCTGGCTGCGGCTCGCCTGCCGTATCACCGAGAAAGCCATACAGCGGAAGCTAAGGGTCTACCTGCATTCTGAAAACGCGGCTGACGCGACCCGGCTCGATGGACTACTCTGGACGTTTTCCCAGGGAAGCTTCATCCCGCATCGACTCGTCAATTCGGGCTCGGACGAGCCATTCGAAGAGTCGGTGCTGATTGGCCGCAACGATCTGGCCGCGGAGATCCCCGCTGATACCCCGGTGACTCATAGATGCGATTTAATGATAAATTTGACGACGCAGGTACCGGACTTCTTCAGCCGCTACGACCGGGTCGCTGAAGTGATCGACGCCAACCCCGTCAGACGCGAGAACGGCCGTGAGCGCTTTCGCTTCTATCGTGACCGAGGCTACGAGTTGAACACGCACAATCTCTGAGATGGCCATGCCCGACGACTCGACCGCCACCGCCGATATCCCAGTGCTAACCGATATCGTAGAGCAGAACGCGATTCCCGCGACTGGACCAGCCGAGCTCCCCGCCGATGTGGAGACGCTGATCGCAGAACTGCAGACCAAGCTCTCGGCAGAGGCCTTCTCCCTCGCCGAGAAGCTACTACTGTCGGCGATCTCCGACATGAAGGCCACGCTGTTGGAGCGGGTATTGAATCGGCTCCGCCAGGACCTTCCAGACCTCGTCGACACGGTACTGCGAGAGCACCTCATCGCCGAGACCGACAAAGATTAGCCGCAGCACCGAGATGGTCAAGGGCTACCAACCCGCGGAGATCGAATCGCGGCATTATCAACGCTGGGAAGACGCGGGCTTCTTCTCGCCGTCGGGAAAGGGCGACACGTACTCTATCGTCATCCCGCCTCCGAACGTGACCGGCACGCTGCATATCGGACACGCATTCGGCTACACGATCATGGACGTGTTGACTCGCTATCAGCGGATGCGAGGCCGCGATACGCTCTGGCAGCCGGGTACCGACCATGCCGGGATCTCGACCCAGATGGTCGTGGAACGTCAACTCGCCGCCGAAGGCAAGTCGAAACACGACCTCGGGCGAGACGCGTTCGTCACGCGCGTCTGGGAATGGAAGGAACGCTCCGGCGATCGGATCACGCAGCAGCTCAGAAGGCTCGGCAGCTCGGTCGACTGGTCACGGGAGCGATTCACGATGGACCCGGGGCTATCGGCAGCCGTGACCGAGGTCTTCGTTCGCTTGCACGAAGACGGCCTGATCTATCGCGGCAAGCGCCTCGTGAACTGGGATCCGGTACTCCACACGGCTCTCTCAGACCTGGAAGTACTCTCTAGCGAAGAGCAAGGGAAATTATGGCGCTTCCGCTATCCGCTGACGGACAGTGATCAGTACGTGGTCGTGGCTACGACGCGGCCGGAAACCATGCTCGGTGATACCGCGGTGGCGGTACACCCGGACGACGAGCGTTACCGGAAACTCGTCGGCCAGCATGTGAATCTGCCTCTCGCCGAGCGACCGATTCCGATCGTCGCAGACGAGCATGTGGATCCGGAGTTCGGCACCGGCTGCGTCAAGATTACGCCGGCCCACGACTTCGATGATTACGAAGTGGGGCAACGCCATGACTTACCGATGATCAATATTTTCGACGAGAGAGCCCATCTGAACGATAGCGTGCCTGACGCCTATCGAGGACTTGACCGCTTCGAGGCGCGTGAACGAGTGGTCGCCGATCTCGACGCACTCGGGCTACTGGACGGAGTCGACTCACATACGATGAACGTCCCGCGCGGTGAGCGCAGTGGCGCAATCCTGGAACCTTTCCTCACCGATCAGTGGTATGTGCGAACCAAACCACTGGCCGAGCCGGCCATCGAAGCCGTCGAGTCCGGAGCGATCCGTTTCATTCCCGAGAACTGGTCCAAGACGTACTTCGAATGGATGCACAACATCGAGGACTGGTGCATCTCACGCCAACTCTGGTGGGGGCACCGGATTCCGGCCTGGTACGACGCGGACGGCAACATCTACGTCGCTAACAGCGAAGCGGCCGCACGAAAGAAGCATGCGCTCGGCGACGACATCGAACTGCAGCAAGACAACGACGTTCTGGATACCTGGTTCTCGTCGGCGCTGTGGCCATTCTCGTCCATGGGCTGGCCAGAGGACACGCAGGCGCTCAAGACCTACTACCCGACTTCCGTTCTCGTCACCGGTTTCGACATCATCTTCTTCTGGGTCGCGCGCATGATCATGATGGGGCTGAAATTCATGGATGACGTGCCGTTTCGGGAGGTCTACATACACGGCCTGATACGAGATCAGGACGGGCAAAAGATGTCCAAGAGCAAAGGCAATGTCCTCGATCCTCTGGACATCGTCGACGGTATCGACCTGGATAACTTACTGAAGAAGAACACCGACGGCCTAATGCAGCCCCGCCTGATGGCGAAGATCGAGCGAGCGACTCGGAAGGACTTCCCGGATGGCATCGCTCCTTACGGCGCGGACGCGCTGCGCATGACACTGGCCACGCTGGCCACGACCGGCCGCGAAATCAGCCTCGACCTGGGCCGGGTCGAGGGATATCGCAACTTCTGCAATAAGCTCTGGAATGCCGCTCACTACGTCTTTACCCATACCGAAGACCTCGGTGACGGCGACATCGAGCTGACGGTCGCAGATCGCTGGATTCAGTCGCGACTCAACGAGACAGTGACGACCGTGCACAAGAGCATCGGCAACTACCGGCTCGATCTAACCGCTCAGGCGCTCTACGAATTTATCTGGCACGAGTTCTGCGACTGGTACCTGGAGCTCACGAAACCGATCGTCATGAATCCAGATACGAACCCAGCCCGCCTCCGTGGCACGCGCAGGACGCTGGCGGATACGTTAGGCGCGATTCTCAAACTTCTCCATCCGATCATGCCGTTTATTACGGAAGAACTGTGGCTGGAGTACCGGGAGCGAAACCGCGTGCCCAGCGAGTCGCTCATGCTTGAAACGCTTCCGGAGAAGGATGACTTCGCCACGGACCCAGAAGCCGATGACGAGATCGACTGGGTCAAAGCTTTCGTCGTCGGAGTCCGGCAGATTCGCGGCGAGATGAATATCAACCCCGGCAAGAAACTGCTTGTGAAGTTAGCAGACTCGAGCGCGG
>JAZFPW010000029.1:0-4865 GCA_036444815.1 Gammaproteobacteria bacterium | reverse complement strand
TCGATCGGCGGATTGGTGACCTGAGCGAATAGCTGCTTGAAGTAGTCGTACAACATCCGCGGTTGGTCGCTGAGGCAAGCGAGCGCCGAGTCGTTGCCCATGGACCCAACCGGATCGCGAAGTTGTTTGATCAACGGCTGCAGCATGAATTGCATCGTTTCAGTCGTATAGCCGAAGGCCCGCATGCGCGGTACGACCGTGGCCTCGTCCGACGGCGGCGAAGTCCCGTCGGTAACGATCTCTCTTAGCGTGACACGCTGCGACTGCAGCCATTCCTGGAACGGGAGGCGATCGGCGAAATTGTTTTTGAGTTCCTCATCCGGAATCAACCGGCCCTGGTCGAAATCGATCAGGAACATTCGGCCGGGCTCCAGCCGTCCTTTGTACTTGACCATCGCCGGGTCCAGCGGGAGCACACCGACTTCGCTGGCCATGATGACTCGGTCGTCGTGGGTCAGATAGTAGCGACTGGGCCGTAACCCGTTGCGATCCAGCACGGCGCCGATGTACTGCCCGTCGGTAAACGCGATAGAGGCGGGGCCGTCCCAGGGCTCCATGACGCAGGACAGATATTCGTAGAACGCCCGCTTGTTCTTCGCCATCAGCTCGTTCTTCTGCCAAGCCTCCGGAATCATCATCATGATCGACTCCTGGAGCGTACGTCCGGTCATCAACAGGAATTCCAGGACGTTGTCGAACGCGCCCGAATCCGAGACGTCGGGCCCTACGACCGGGTAAAGATCTTTGAGGGAATCACCGAACAGCTCGCTCCTCGATACGCCCTCTCTTGCGCTCATCCAGTTGACATTACCGCGCAGCGTGTTGATCTCGCCGTTGTGACACATGAAACGATTGGGCTGAGCGCGGTCCCAGCTCGGGAACGTATTCGTAGAGAACCGCGAGTGAACCATAGCCAGGTGGGACACGTAGTGCGGATCCTTAAGATCCGGGAAGTAAGTCATCAGCTGCCCCGGCGTCAACATGCCCTTGTAGATCAGGACTTTCGTCGACAGGCTGCAGATGTAGAACGCCTCCGCCTGCTCCATGGCCGAGTCGTTACGGAGCTCGCGGCTCACGCGTTTGCGGATCAGGTACAGCTTTCTCTCGAATGCATCTCCGGCGAGTTCGGCCCCCGCCGCGATGAATACCTGTTCGATATGCGGCGCCGCCCGACGCGCCGTGGGGCCCAGATCGGCTTTATCGGGATCCGTGGGGACTAAACGCCAGCCGACGAGCTCCTGACCTTCGGCCGCACAGACCTCGCTAACGGCCGCCTTGCAGCGCTCGCGCTCAGCGACATCCGTGGGCAGAAAGACGACGCCGGCGGCGAATTTACCGGGTTCGGGGAGCTCGGTGCCGAACTCATCCCTGGCGACCCGGGTCAGGAAATCGTGCGGTAGCGCGGTCAGGATGCCCGCGCCGTCGCCGGAATTCGCCTCGGCGCCACGCGCCCCACGATGGTCCATCCGGCACAGCAGACGGTCAGCGTCGCGGATGATCTGATGGCTCGCCTTGCCCTTGATCTGAGCGACAAACCCCACACCACAGCTGTCACGCTCCAGGCTGGGGTCATATAGACCATGGGCCGCGGGCAACCTCAGGCTGGTCCGACGCTTCATGGCTTTAGTCGCTCAATACTTAGAGTCATGGCATCCCCTGGGCGGAGCCGCCGCTCCGCACGCGTCTTTATCGTCCTTGCAGGGCTCGTAGGCGGCGAGGCGCCGCACTCTCAGGCAGGCCGCCCACATCTGCTGGCGGCGAGATAGTCCCTGTTCTGGGTTCAGTCGGCCATCGCCAGAACCGTTAATAATAAGAAGACGGTCAGGGTTGCGTCAAATCGGAGTTACCGCGCAGCATCGGGCTAGCCTAAATAAATCAATGGCTTACGGCTCCCCGATCGCAATAATCAACGGGACCTGGCCGCGCTGGAATATTTGCAGCGGCTCTCTAAAACCGGCGTCCAGGACCAGTTCGCCTTGGAATTCGTAGGTCAGCGCGTTGTTCGGCCCCTCGGCAAACGCCATGAGCTGGGAAGCCGAGGCGACGAGTTGGCTGAATACCTCCACCTCCAGCGTCTCGCTACCCCGGCCAGGGAGCGTGAAAGGGGTGGCGTAATCTCCGATCAGGCGCCCCTGGCCGGCCAGCCGAATGTCGAAGTCCAGGCGCACGACGGGGAGGTCCGCCTGATTGGGATTCACGAGCACGAGGCGCAGCGAGAACAATTGGCCGTCGGGGCCGGATTCGAGGACGCTCAGGCCAAGCAGGTCTGCCTGCGGCGGAGCCAAGCGCCGTGGCACCGACGAGCATGACTGGATCGACAGGGTAACGGCTACGGCCAGTGTGATCGCACCGAGGACTCGCGAACGTTGGGCCCCGCCGCTTGTGGGTCTGCTCATCCGTTATCCTCCATCACTCAGCCACCGTCCCAAGATGCCTGCGAGCGCTCCCAGCGGGCGCCGATGATCTGCCAGTCGCCGCCTTCCCGGATGAGCTCGAGCTCTATGTCATAGAGTTGGCCGTCGAGACCGCCCAGCAGAGACGCGCCTGCGCGTCGCCCCAGCATCCCCGCGAGCAGCGTCACCTCAGCGGCATCGGCTCCACTGAGCACGATGGACTCGATCCGCGTGACGACTTCGAGCGACTGGTGTGTCAGGAAATAGCCGCGAACGATGTCGATCAATCGCTCCCGATCGTTGCCGCGCACGTCGATGTAGCGATCCGATACAAGCCCCCGAAAGTGGCCCGTGTCGCGTTCTTCCGCCGCGACCTCAGTTCTCTCGATGAGCTCGCGTAATTCGGTGTTCGGGTCTTCGGAACCACAAGCGGTCAGTACCGTAACAACGGAGCATACCAGCGACCAGCGACGGGACATTCGGAGCTTCCTCACTGGGGACGCGCTATTGTATTGGATGCCGGCGTCCGTCGCTGCGACCGTCGAAGAAGACTTGGCCCGCGTCCGCCCTGCCTTTAAGGTAGGCGCTCCATCTATTGGGCGAGACGCCGATGACAGCCGGTCTTGAAGACCTCCTCGAGTTCTGGTTCGGTAGCCCACCGACCGATGAGGACGGCGTCAGCGGCCACATGAGTCGGTGGTTTAGCGCCGATAGCGAGTTCGACGCCGAACTATCGCGCCGCTTCGGCGCGGCGATGTCCGCCGTGGCCGCCGGCCAGCTCGACGAGTGGGGCGAATCCGCCCGCGGACGCCTCGCGCTTATACTGCTCCTGGATCAATGTCCTAGAAATACTCACCGCGGGGACCCCGCGGCATTTGCGCAAGACGCGCTGGCGCTCTCCTGGACGTTGGATGGATTGTCTCGCGGCTTGGACCTGGAGCTCGCACCGTTAGAGCGAATGTTTTTCTACATGCCCATGCAGCACTCGGAATCACTGGATATGCAGGAACGGTCGGTGGAGGTCTTCGTGGAACTCGCCCGCAGCGACGCCCCGGCCTTTATGAACAAATGCTTGCTCGACTCGGCGGAGTTCGCGCGGGTACATCGCGATATCGTCGCCAAATTCGGCCGCTTCCCACACCGAAATTCAGTGCTGGGCAGGGCGCCCACGCCGGACGAGCGAGTCTATCTCGACGAGGGGGCGCCGACATTTGGCCAGTAGTGAGTTCAGGCATCTAATTCTCGCGAACAGGGCGCAAGCAGGAGTAATGCGGTAATGCGAAACCAACCCGCGCGGCGTGTGGCCATTGTGGGCGGCCTGCGGATACCGTTCTGCCGATCGCACACGGCCTACCGTCACTGTTCGAACCAGGATATGCTCACCGCCGTCTTGCGCGCCCTCGTGGAGAAATATGCTCTGGCCGGTCAGACGCTCGGAGATGCCTCGCTCGGCGCAGTGCTCAAACACTCTCGAGACTGGAATCTTGCCCGCGAGAGCGTGCTCTCCTCCGGGCTTGCGCCACAGACCCCTGCGTTCGACCTGCAGCGCGCGTGTGGGACCAGCTTGTCCGCCGCGGTGTTGATTGGCGCGAAGATTTCCACCGGACTCATCGATTCGGGCTTGGCTGGCGGAACCGACACCGTCAGCGATCTGGCCATCGTCTATCCGGATGCCTACCGGAATATCCTGCTGGAGAGTGCGCGAGGGCGAAGTATCGTCGAGAAGATCAAGCCGTGGCTCGCATTGCGCCCCCGCCACTTCAAACCCGAGTTCCCGGGGGTCGTCGAGCCTAGGACCAAACTGTCGATGGGCGAGAGCATGGAGATCACGGCGAAGGAGTGGCAGCTGACGCGAGAAGACCAAGACCAGCTGGCGTTGGAGAGCCACCAGAAGGCCGCGCGCGCGTACGACGAAGGCTACTACGACGATCTCGTCATCGACTTCCAGGGGGTAAGCCGGGACAACAACATCAGAGCGGATACCAGCCTGGAGCAGCTGGCGCGACTCAAACCCGTGTTCGACCGCAGCGAAACCGGCACGATGACGGCCGGCAACAGTACCCCGCTGACCGACGGTGCGTCGGCGACGCTGCTGGCTTCGGAGGAGTGGGCGCAAGCCCGCGGGCTGCCGGTTCTCGCCTATCTGACTTATGCGAAAGTTGCGGCTGTCGACTTCGTTCACGGCGAAGGCCTGCTGATGGCGCCCGCCTATGCGGTCTCGAACATGCTGGCGGATGCCGAACTGTCGCTACAGGACTTCGACTTCTACGAGATTCACGAAGCGTTCGCTGCGCAGACGCTGGCGACACTGAAGGCGTGGGAATCCGACGCCTTCTGCAGGGAGCGGCTCGGGAGATCGGCAAGCCTGGGGACCGTCGATCGACAAAAACTCAATGTCAAAGGCGGCAGCGTCGCGATCGGACATCCATTCGCCGCGACCGGGACCAGGATACTCGCATCGCTGGCGAAGCT
>JAZFPW010000028.1:0-2423 GCA_036444815.1 Gammaproteobacteria bacterium | reverse complement strand
AGCTCGACGTGTACACGCGGGCGTCGGGACACTTGTCCCGCCGCCTCCACGCTGCACAGACTCTACGCACACTCTACACAACGCCATGGAATCCCTGGACGCTGGTGGAAACCCTGGACAAAAAAAGAGGCGCCATCTCAATAAAACCTTGAAACAGCGCCCGGATGACATGCCCTCATAATCCGTTGGTCCCAGGTTCGAGTCCTGGTGGGCCCACCAACTATCCCTAGGCATTGCTCCGGGGGGCCACGGCTCAAGTCCTCGGTGCGCGGAACAAGGGCAGCGCCTTTTCCAGGGCTTCCCGGTCGCCCACCAGCACGACCGTGTCGTCGATCTCGAAGCGGGAGTCCGGGTCGGGGGTGTAAATCGCCACCGAATCCCGTACGACGGCGATGACCGTCGCCCCGGTGTCGCGGCGCAGGCTCAACGTCACGGGGTTCTCGCCGACCGCTCGTGCGCCCTCCTCGATCTGCACTGTGTCGAGCGCACTGTGAACGCCGAGGTGGCTCAGGGCGTCCAGTTTGAGGTCGGGCAGGGCAAGTCCGCGGAACATTTCGTAGGCTTCGCCGCGCACCGCAGCGACTTCGCGCTCGATCACGTTGCCGGGCACGCCGTACATGCGCAACACCTTGGAAAAGATCTCGATGGAGGTCTCGAATTCCTCCGGCACGACCTCGTTGGCGCCGAATCGTTGCAGGTCGCCGACCGCGGCGATGTATCGCGTGCGGACGACGATTTGCACGTTCGGGCTCAGGTGCCGGGCCGTGGCGACGCCGCGCCGCTCGGCGGCCGGCGAAGAAATGGCGAAGACCACCACCCGCGCGCGGTCGACGCCGACGTGCTCGAGCACTTCCCGTTGCGTGCCGTCCCCGAAGTAGACGGGGATATTCTGCCGCCGCGCTTCGCGCACGTTCATGCCGTTCTGCTCGAGGATCACGAACGGAACGCCGGCCGCCGCGAGCACGCGAGCGAGGTTCCGTCCGTTCAGGCCGTATCCGACGATGATCACGTGATCTTCGAGCCCGGCGATCTCCTTCTTCTCGTGCGGCGGCATGTCGATCAGGCGTCGCCGCAGGATCTTGCAGAGCAACCTTGCCGCGGGCGGCGCCACGGCGATGGCCAATGGAGCGATGAGCATGGTGACGACCGACGTCGCCAGGAACAACTGGTAGCTGTTCGCACTGAGCAATCCCAACGGTGCACCGACCGAGGCCAACACGAACGAGAACTCCCCGACCTGCGCCAGTCCGAGCCCGGCCATCAGACTGGTCTCGATCGGCCGTCGCAGCGAGCGAGTGGCGCCGGCCGTGATCAAAGTCTTGAGGACGATGACCGTCGCCACGGCGGCGAAAACGATCAGCGCGTGATCGGCGACGTAACCGATGTCCAGCAGCATGCCGACCGAGATGAAGAAGATGCCGCTGAACGTGTCGCGGAACGGCAACACATCGGACAACGCCTGCAGGCCGTACGGCGATTCCGAAATGATCAGGCCGGCGAGAAATGCGCCCAGCGCCAGGGACAGCCCGAAGCTTGCGGTCAGGAACGCGGCACCCAGCACGAACAGCACCACGGTCAGGGTGAACAGCTCGCGGTTGCGCACACCCACGACGTACTCGAGCACCCACGGAACGACGAATCGCCCCGCGCCCACCAGAACGGCCAGCACCGCCACGCTCATCGCCACGCCGGTCAGCGTCGTCGCCAGGCCCGTCTGTGCACCGGCCAGCACCGGTGTCAGCAGCATCAGCGGTACGATGCAAATGTCCTGGCACAGGAGAATCGCGATCGCCACGCGACCGTGCGGTGTATCCAGCGTTCCTCGATCCCCGTAGACCCGTAGCACGATCGCGGTCGACGACAGCGCGACCAGCGACCCGTAGAAGACGGCTTGTGGCGTGGGGACATCGGCAGCAACGACAAAGAACACGGCAACCACCGCAATCGTACCGACGACCTGGAGAAGCCCGCCCTGCAGCAGCATTCGGCGCATCAGCATGACGCGGGACAGCGACAATTCGAGGCCGATCGTGAACAGGAGGAGCAGAACGCCGATCTCGGCCAGCCCGTCAACCTGGTCGGTGTCGGCGATCCAGCCCAGCGCGTGCGGGCCGATGACGAGACCGGTGAGCAGGAAGCCGACGACTGACGGCACGCGCAGTTTCTGCGTCACCGCGACGACCGGGATGGCGACCGCCGCCAGTATCACCAGATCGCGGATGATATGAAGGTCGTGCACGCCCGTACTATAGATGCAGACGCTGTCCTCGACCTGTCTTAGCATCCCTGCGTGCTCGAGGGATCTGATGCAGACGTGGCCGCGACGGGCCGAGCGGGTAAGAAGAACAAGGGCCCTCTTTTTGAAACCCGTGCCACGCCACCTGTAGATGGTAGTTCTACTCTACGCAAACTCTACGCAAAGC
>JAZFPW010000027.1:0-9181 GCA_036444815.1 Gammaproteobacteria bacterium | reverse complement strand
GTCAGATTGACATCGATGACAGCTTGCCAATTTTCCAGACTCATCTTGTCTGTAATCTCGCCATCCTTGACCTTCACGAGCAGGCCGTCCCTCAAGATGCCCGCGTTATTGACCAGGCCGTCGAGGCGCCCGAAGTCCTGCACGGTTTGGTTGAATAGCGCGATAACCTCAGTCTCATTCGCGACGTCGGCGCCATAAGTGCGTGCCGTGACTCCCAGTTCCTGGCAGGCCCGTTGTGTATCGGCGAGGCTCGACTCCTTGAGGTCTACGAGAGCCAGCTCGGCGCCCTGGGCAGCGACGCCCCTGGCGATCGCGGCTCCGAGGCCGCGCGCTGCGCCGGTCACGAGGACCGTCTTGTTCTTAAGCTCCATCGTTGAGAATTCCTTTGTTTAAATTACTACTCGGGCGGGCCGTTCATCCGGCTCGAACGATTCGGCCGCGTTCCAGTACGAGTTCGCGGTTGAATTGCTCGGTGTAGCGGTGCAGATGGGTGGCGCAGACCAACTGTGTACCGCGCGCGATGATCTGGCTCAGCTCCCGGATGACGAGTTCCATATTGCTCGAGTCGAGCCCCTCCCAGAGTTCATCGAGCAGTAGCACCTTCGGCCGATGGACCACGGCGCGTGCGATCAGGACGCGACGGAATTGCCCGTAAGAGAGCGCCTTCACATTACGCTTCGAGAGGGCAGCCAGCTCAAATTGTTCGAGTAGTTCCGCGACGAGGTCGGCTTCCGCTCGCTTCAAGCGTCGCGTTTGCCCGATGCTCGACTCGAATCCCGACGCGATGCACTGATAAACGGTAGATGGGTACCAGTAGCCGGCCTGGAGCTCGGGAGAGACCCAGGCGACCTGACGCCGCAGCGACCAGACGTTATCGGGATCCTCGATGCCGGGAAAGTCGATGCTGCCTCCCTTGGCCGGGCGTAACTGGCCATGCAGCAAGCGCAGGAAGGTGCTTTTCCCGGCGCCATTCGGCCCGGTCAACTGCCAATGTTCCCCGTCCACCAACTTCCAGGTGACATCCGCCAATGCGCGGCGCCTATCGAGCCAAACATCCGCGCGTTGCACGTCGATGATGATCGTCTCCTCACGCGCCGCTACCGGGGCGGAGCTCGTGCGGGGGCTCCCGTCCGCACTCGCGTAGTCGCCGTAGGCGACGCTCGTCGGGGAGATCGGCCCCGACTCGATGACCTGACCGTCAGCGAGTCGCAGGATGCGGTTCATATTGCGAGGCAGATTCGCGGCT
Organism: Gammaproteobacteria bacterium; assembly: GCA_036444815.1. Lineage (GTDB taxonomy): Bacteria > Pseudomonadota > Gammaproteobacteria > Steroidobacterales > Rariloculaceae > SMWC01. Next base: position 7,935 of record JAZFPW010000027.1, on the reverse strand, counting down.
TCGTGGTAAGAGCACAGCACGGTAGTGTTCTCGCTGATCTGTTCGATCGTCTCGTTCAACGCCTGGCGGGATTTCGCGTCGAGACCCGCGACCGGCTCATCGAGAATCAGGATGATCGGCTTGAATGCCAGGCCTCGCGCAATCAATACGCGTCGTTGCTCGCCCCGCGAGAGTTCGAGGAACGGCCTCTCGGCCAGATGCAGCAGCTTGAGCTCTCGCAACAGTCCCCGGGCACGGATCCGATCCTGTGGGTCGGGCTCGTGGCGCGGGATATCGGTCTTCTTGAGCCCCGATAGCACGACATCCACGGCGTCGAAATTCCAACCCAGGCGCGTATAGCGGTCCTGTAATTCGGGACCTACGAGTGTGATTCTCCCGAGCGCCTGCACGGCGTCGATCTGTAGTTCCCCGCCAAAGTCATACCGGCGTGTGCCGCGATCGGGCGCCGGCCACAGCCTTCCGGCAACGAGCCGCAGGAAACTGGTCTTGCCGCTGCCGTTCGGACCGACGACGGCCCAATGTTCGCCGACCCGAAGCTCCCAATTGAGGTTGTGTAGCACGGTATCGCCGGCGAGCGTGACGTCCACACCGTGCAGCCGGACCAGAGGTCCGTCGGATTGAGTTTCTTGGGCGGATGTCCCCAGGGTCCGATCGGTCATCGCCCGAATTATAACGATTGGCGTAAGCGACTCATCGCGGGGTGTCGTTCCAGTTGTGAACCTCGACGGTAACGTGGACCAGATTCAGGTCCTCTGGGAGTAGTGCCTTGTAGTGATCGGGAGGTTGGGGGTGATGCGTAACGATCGCCACGATCGCCGAGTAGATATTCGGCCCGACGGCCCAGATGTGCAGGTCCACGACCCGGTTGTCGTCCCGGGACTCAATGTTGTCTCTGACGGCCGCTCTGAGTTCCTCCGGTGCCTCGCGATCCAGCAGTATCTGCGCGGTGCGGTGAAGCAGACCGAGCGACCAACGCGCCACGAGGATCGCGCCGACGATGCCCATGGCCGGGTCAGCCCAGATCGCCCCGAGGTACTTCGCGCCCAACAAGGCGAAGATCGCGAGTAGCGAGATCAGCGCGTCAGCCAGAACGTGCAGGTAAGCGGCGAGCAGGTTGTGGTCGTGGTGAAGATGACGGGGAGCCGGCGCGCCCAGTCCGGCTGTCGAATCGGAGCCGGGCTCGGGATCGTGGCTGTGCCCGAGGATATAGACACAGACGCCGTTGACGATGAGGCCCATGCAGGCGACGAAGATGGCTTGATTGAAAGCAATCTCTACCGGGGACAGAAGCCGAGTCACGCTCTCCCACGCCATGAAGAGGGCGAATCCCGCAAGTAGCAGCGCGCCCGTGAAGCCGCCGAGCGTGTTGACCTTGCCCGTGCCGAAGCTGAACTGTTCGTTGTGGGCCTGACGGCGCGCGTAGATGTAGGCGAACGCATTGATGCTCAGCGCCACCGTGTGTGAGGCCATATGCAGACCGTCGGCCAACAGGGCCATCGAGCCGAACGCAAGCCCCGCGGCGATCTCCACGGCCATCATCGCACCGGTCAGGGCGATAACAATCAGGGTACGCGACTCGCCCGGACGCTTTAGATGCTGGCCGAATGTATGAGAGTGCTGCCAGATATCGAGCTTGTCTTCATGCATCGCGAAGCGATTGTCTCAGTCCGCTCGAGTGCTGGAAAGCGACTGCCAGGGTTGGTAGCCCGTCCTAGCCGGGGAACACGCCAAACAGGCGTTCGGGGTGGAGCAACGGTAGTGGCCGGCCGCCCGCGTCGACTATAGTACCCGCCTGATACGAGAGCAAATTGTGACTGTATGACGGATGTTCTGCCGACGGTGGGCGATGTGGAAGAAGCGGGTGGCCGGCTTCGAGATTGGCTGATCGCGACCCCAGTGCTCGAGTCGGACGTCCTGAACCAGCGAGCGGGCACCCGTGTTCTAGTCAAGGCAGAATCCCTGCAGTTCGGCGGCGCCTTTAAGATTCGTGGTGCGCTCAATCGCCTGTTGCAACTGAGTTATAACGAACGCAGCGCGGGAGTCGTAGCATTCTCGTCGGGGAATCATGCACAGGGCGTTGCGCTGGCGGCCAAGTGGCTCGGCGCCCACGCCACCATCGTGATGCCCAAAGATGCGCCCAAGATTAAACAGTTCAACACGCGAACGCTGGGCGCAGAGATCGTTCTCTACGACCGCTATCGCGAGGATCGCGAGCACATCGCGGCGCAGATTGCAGCCGAGCGCGGCGCGGCGCTCGTGCCGGCGTTCGATCACCCCGACATTATCGCCGGACAAGGCACGGTCGGACTGGAGCTCGGCCGTCACGCCCAGCGGAAGGGACTGAAGCTGGACGCTTTTTACGCGCCCTGTGGCGGAGGAGGTCTAATCGCAGGCTGTGGACTCAGCCTGTCTTCAATGTTTCCCGAGTGCCGGCTCTACGCTGTGGAGCCGGAGGGATACGATGAGACCAGGCGTTCGCTGACGGCCGACTCACGCCAAGTGGTGCGAGGGCACCCGACGACGATCTGTGATGCACTCATGGCCCCGACACCGGGCGCCATCACTTTCGCCATCAATCGCGGGATAGTGACCGCGGGGATATCGGTGACCGATGCTCAAGCGGCTCACGCGATGGCATTCGGTGCGCGCCACCTGAAGCTGATTCTCGAGCCCTCAGGAGCCGTGGCGTTAGCCGCCGTGTTGAGCAAGACTGCGGCGGACTACGATTGTGTCGGGATCGTGTTGAGCGGGGCCAATGTCGATACGAATGTCCTCATGGACGCGCTGTCAGACCACCCCGATCCATAGTGTCGCCAGGCGATTTCTTAGATTCTCGTGCGTATCCAGATATCATGAAGAATGACTACGGCTGAGCTGCTATGACTTCCGACGGTGGACCTCCAGATCCGAAGATGAATCTTCGCCACATCGATAGGTTGGACGAGTGTTACCAACTGGATGGGAAGACGCTCTTCATCACCGGACTGCAGGCGCTGGTGCGGCTTCTGTTGTTGCAGCGCTATCGAGACCAGAGCGCTGGCCTCAATACGGCCGGCTTCGTTTCCGGTTACCGCGGTTCGCCTTTGGGCGGCCTGGATCGGGAACTGTGGCGTGCGGGCGAAGTGCTGGACCAAGCCGGCATTCGCTTCCAACCGGGGCTTAACGAAGAGTTGGCGGCGACGTCAATCTGGGGTACGCAGCAGGCTAATCTGTTCCCCGGTGCGCAAGTCGATGGCGTCTTCAGCCTGTGGTATGGGAAAGGGCCGGGCGTAGACAGATCCGGGGACGCGTTCAAACACGGCAATGCCGCCGGCACGTCGCGTCACGGCGGCGTCTTGGTGGCGGCCGGTGACGATCACACCTGTAAGTCATCGACACTGCCACAGCAGAGTGAGTACAGCTTCATGGACGCCATGATGCCGGTACTAAATCCCGCGAATGTCCAAGAGTTGATCGAACTCGGGCTCACGGCGTTCGCATTGTCGCGCTTCAGCGGCTGCTGGGTCGGCATGAAGGTGATCCAGGAAACTGCCGACGCGTCCCAGACGCTCGACTTCGATCACGACCGCTTCGAGATCGTTCAACCCCAGTACGAGTTGCCGCCCGGAGGCCTTGGGATACGCTGGCCGGACCCGCCGCTCGAGCAGGAGGCGCGCCTACACAGGCATAAACTCAGAGCCGCGGCCGCGTTCGCACGCGCGAATCGGCTCGATCGCATCGTCATCGACAGCCCCCGACCGCGGTTCGGCCTTGTCACGACCGGCAAGTCTCACGGGGATACCCTCCAGGCGCTGGACGATCTGGGCATCAGTACGCAGCGGGCCAGTGACATCGGTATTCGGCTGTATAAGGTCGGGATGAGTTGGCCGCTCGAGGCCGAGGGTATTCGTCAATTTGCAGACGGCCTCGAGGAAATTCTCGTCATTGAGGAGAAGCGCGGGGTTATCGAGGCCCAGATCAAGGAGCAGCTCTTCGACCGGCAGGCCGACCACAGACCTACCGTCATCGGCAAGCTCGATGAGCATGGCGAATGGCTTCTGCCTTCCGCTGGTGAGCTGACCGCGGCGACGGTGGCGAGGGCGCTAGGGAAGCGGCTGGCGCGTTACTACTCGAGCCCCGATATCGATGAGCGCTTAAACTTTCTCGCCCAAAAGGATGATGCGGTTAAGGCCGTGACGGGAAACGGGGCCAGGACGCCGCATTTTTGTTCGGGGTGCCCGCACAACACCTCGACCCGGGTGCCGGAGGGGAGTCTCGCCATCGCCGGGATCGGCTGCCATTTTATGGCGGCATGGATGGGCCGGAATACCGAGACGTACACCCAGATGGGAGGCGAAGGCGCCACGTGGATCGGACATGCGCCGTTCACGGACACCGAGCATGTTTTTCAAAATCTCGGCGACGGGACTTACACACACTCGGGTTCACTCGCCATCCGGGCCGCGGTATCGGCCGGAGTCAATATTACCTACAAGATCCTCTATAACGATGCGGTGGCAATGACCGGGGGGCAGCCCGTGGAGGGTGGCTTCAGCGCCGGACAAGTCGCGCAACAGTTGGTCGCCGAAGGCGTACGGCCGGTTCTCATCGTGAGCGACGATCCAAAGAAATATGTCGGCGACGCCGATCTGCCGAAGGATGTATCTATCCATCACCGTCGGGAGCTGGATCGTCTGCAGCTCGACCTTAGAGAGCAGGGAGGGGTCTCGGCGCTGATTTATGATCAGACCTGCGCTGCCGAGTTACGCCGCAAGCGCAAGCGCGGCCTGATCGAGACTCCGGCCCAACGTGTCGTTATCAATGAATTGGTCTGCGAAGGCTGTGGGGATTGCAACCGGATCTCCAACTGTTTGTCGGTGACTCCGGTGGAAACTGAATTTGGCCGCAAACGCGCAGTGAACCAATCGTCCTGCAACCGCGACTTCAGTTGTCTGGACGGTTTCTGCCCGAGCTTCGTGACGCTGCACGGCGCGGAGCCAAATGCGCCGATTCCGCTGGATCCCGACGTTCTACCGCACCCACCCGAACCGGCAAAGCTGGACCTATCATCGTCGCCGTACAACGTCCTCATCGCCGGCGTGGGCGGCACGGGCGTCGTGACCGCCAGCGGGTTGATCGGGTTGGCGGCTCACCTGGAAGGCAAGGCGGTCATGGAGCTCGATCAGACCGGCCTGGCCCAGAAGTTCGGCGCTGTGCTCTCGCATATCCGTGTAGCGCAGCGGAGCGAAGATTTGCACGGCGCACGTATCCCGGCGGGCCAAGTTGACCTATTGATCGGCGGTGACCTGTTAGTCGCTGCCGGCAAGGAGTCGCTGATCACCCTGTCCGACGATCGCTCGGCCGTCCTCGTCAATACCCACGAAGAGATGCCGCCGACTTTCATCAACGAGCGTGATCTCGAATTCCCGGGTCAGGCGTTGCTGGCGGCGCTCGGTGGAGCCAGTCGCCCCGACGGTTTTTTCGCGCTCGATGCCTCACGCCTGGCGAAGGCTTTGACCGGCGACAGCCTCTCCGCCAACGTCTTGTTGTTGGGCGCTGCTCTGCAGCGTGGCCTGCTACCGGTAGCGGCTGAGTCGCTCGAGCGCGCACTGGAACTGTTTGGTTCCAATGTCGAACAGAACAAGCACGCATTAGCGTGGGGCCGTTACGCCGTCTTCGATCCCGGCAAGGTAGAACAACTGGCTGGCGGCCTTGGTGAGCCCGGGCAGGACCTGTCCAGTTCCTTGGACGAGATTGTGTCGCGCCGTATGACATTCCTCAGTCAGTATCAGGACAAAGCTTACGCCCGGCGCTACCAGCGATTAGTCGATCGCGTCCGGGCCGTGGAGGGCGGAATACGTCCAGACAGTACTGAGCTTACCGAGGCCGTCGCGAGAAATTTCTTCAAGTTGCTCGCTTACAAGGACGAGTACGAAGTGGCGCGACTCTACACACAGGCTGGCTTCCTTGAACAGTTGCGATCGGAATATCAGGGTCGCCTCAAGCTGCGCTTCCATTTCTCGCCGCCTTTGATCGCCGGAATCGACCCGAATTCCGGGCGACCCAGGAAATACGCCTTCGGTAGCTGGATACTGGGCGTCCTACGCGTACTGGCCAGGCTCCGGTTTCTGCGCGGGACGGCGTTGGACCTGTTCTCCTACAGTAAGGAGCGGCGCCTGGAACGGCAGCTCATCGTCGACTACGAAGCGTTGTTGTCCGGGTTATGCGAGGAGTTGGATGAACCGCATCTCGCCACGGCTGTCGAACTCGCCGGCCTGCCGGATCAGATCCGTGGTTATGGCCCGATCAAGGAGGCTGCCGTCGAGACGGCTCGTGCCCGGTGGGAAGAGCTAGTCGATGCCTGGGGAGGACTACGCGAGAGACTCAACCGTGCCTAACGCCGCGGTGACCATCAGGGGGCGTATCCGGATAGTCTTGTTCAGCAAGACTATCTGGGTACGCCCCCATTTGAGCGGCGTCAATTCCGGCTAGCGAACCAGTCGATTCTCCTCGGCCGTCGCGCAGCGGATACAACGGTCGGCGAATAGATACGCTTTGAGTCGCGCGATCGGGATCTCTTCCCTGCAACTGAGGCACTCGCCATAGCTGTCTTTCTTCATCTGATCCAACGCTTGCGCGATCCTGCTGAGTTCCAGCCGCGCTTCGTTGCCCAACGCGTCGACGACCTCGACATTCTCCAATTCTTGGGCCTGTTCCTGGGAATCCGCGCTACGCCCCGAGGTTAGGTTTTCCTTCAGCCGAGCCAAGCGAGTCGTCAGTTCCTCTCGTTTTGCGAGCAACAGTTCGCGGAGTTCTGCGTAGTCCTCTCTCATACTCGATCTTCTCTAGGTGCGGATCGATTCGTGGCCGGTGGCCGGATCTGTCCCAAAGCATAGCTCTTATTGGTTGTCTGCCCAAGCTCTGGCCGTGCGTTCGGAATAGGGCCTGCACGCCGATTCGAGCCGATTCGAGCCGATTCGCGCCAGTTCGAGAACCTGGAGTATCTTTTCCCTGTAACTGCCGGAATTTCCAATGAGTGACACGCGGGTCGTCGCGATGATTGCTGCCGGTCACCCCGCGAGATGGGGCTATTCGTCGGTCTGTATCAGGCGGGTGCGGGTCTCGAAGTTCTGCTCTGGGAGGAGTCTGCGCAGCTCTCTCAGCCGTAGCGATTAAAGGGGTGGTCGCCGTGGTCGATCGTCGTGCAGTCGAGCTTGCTGGCGATCTCGATCGTGGCAGAAGCAAGTCCATCATCGCCGCAACGTCCATCATCGCCGCAACCGCTGGTTTCCGCCTCTTCGTCCACGTCGATTTGGCCGACGGTCACGATGCTAAATACGCCGGTGTCCGCAAAACCCTGCAACCGCCGCTCGCCCCAGATGCTGACGATCTGTAGCCCTTCGGGATGCCCTGCAGGTAGTGGCAGTTTGATCGCTTCCATGACTAAATCCTAAAACTCGCTGAACTACGGGTAATAACGGCTTGGCCGCGGAGATCGTTGACCGTGGGCCCCGTGCGAGGCGGTAAAGTGTGATCCGGTCCACAGATCGCAAGCGGCCGGCTAGTCGTCCTGCTGGCTCCTGAGGAGGGCCTTGCAGCGGGAAAAGTGGTGCAGCGCGGCCCGCTGATCGCCCTGGTGCTCGTAGAGGCGCGCGATGTTGTAGTGCACGTCCGGGATCGTGGCGTCGACGGCCAGCGCATGCTGATACGTCTCCAGTGCCTCCTGGATGGCGCCCTGATCTTCGAGCACGACGCCGAGATTGAATGCGGCGATGGGGTTCGCGGGATCGATGCGCAGGGTTTCTCGATAGAGCTCTTCGGCCTGGCGATAGGCTCTATCGTTATGCAACAGGCGCCCGAGGTTGATTCTTGCGTTGACGTGGTCGGGGTCCAGGGTCAGCGCTTCCCGGTACGCAGCACAGGCGTCTTCGCGCGCACCGACCTGATCGAACTCCA
>JAZFPW010000026.1:0-3830 GCA_036444815.1 Gammaproteobacteria bacterium | reverse complement strand
GCCCTCCGAGTTGCCCACAACCACAAACTGACGATCATTGGTCTGAGAAAACCCGACTGGCCCGAAGCCGCCGCTTGGGATCACCGCCTCAATGGCGTTCATGGTGCCGTCGTTCGCCGGATCCAGGGCTGCCCGAAGATCAAGAATCGCCACGGTACCGGGATAACCATGCTGAAACGCAGCAACCTCGGCGGACGTTGCATTACCTGCATGATTGATGACAAATACAAATTGGCCCTCAGTTTGGATCACGATGTTACTGGGAAGCCCCGCAGCGGGTGCATCCGGAATCCCATCACCGTCGGTATCCACGTCCGGCGTGACACGAACCCGGCTGATGATGGCGTTTGAAGTGGCGTCGTTCGCCGGATCCAATGCCTTGCTGAGGTCGATTATGATTGCCGATGGGTCCCGCCGACCACTAACTAGCGCAAACGGTCCATCCGCCCAAACGAACTCACCTGTGCTCATAAAGGCGAAAATAACTGTCCACCACGTAGCCGCGCTATTCGACACGTTCCCTCCTTTTGCAATTAGCATATCAGCACTAAGATAATGCATCGCCGACGTCCTCGGGAGATGGGGCCGCGTCGATCCCGCTAGGACTGCTAGAGAGATGACTGGAATACGATACACGTTCTTACTGACGTCGCTGGCCAATTTGCTGATGGTCGGATGCAGCGGCGAATCACAGCAGATCGCAGATACGGCAGCGGCGCCAGATGTGCCTTCGGCAGACCTGGTGCTACGTGGGGGCATCGTCGCGACCATCGATCCAGCGCTTGGCACCACTGAGGCCATCGCGATTAGTGGCTACCGGATCGCTGCAACGGGCACGAACGACGAGATTTCGGCCTACATTGGACCCGAGACAGAAGTTATCGAACTGAATGGCCGCTTTGCGATGCCTGGATTCATCGAAGGCCATGGACATTTTATGGGTCTCGGTCGTTCGAAACAGATTCTCGATCTCACCAACGTCAGCAACTGGGATGAGATCGTCGCCATGGTTGCCAGCGCCGTCGACGAGACACAGCCTGGTGAATGGATATTCGGAAGAGGATGGCACCAGGAAAAGTGGGACAGCGTCCCGGAGGACGGCGTTGACGGTGTGCCGCGCAACGCTACGCTGAATGCGGTGTCACCGAATAACCCTGTGAGTCTGACGCATGCGAGCGGGCATGCTGGATTTTTTAACGACGCAGCTCTTCAGGCTGCCGATATCGGTGACGGTACGCCGGATCCGCCGGGTGGCACCATTGTTCGGGCACCTGACGGTCGTGCCACCGGCCTCATGCGGGAGACAGCGCAAAGACTGCTCAACGAAGCGATTAGAACCTATGAAGGTCAGCTGACACCGGATGAAATCGATCTTATCGACCGTGAACGTGTGATGCTGGCCGGTGACGAGGCGCTCGCACAGGGTGTCACGTCATTCCACGATGCCGGTTCCTCTTTCCAGACGATCGAGTTTTTCAAGAAGCTCGAAGAGGAAGCCAATCTGCCGATTAGGCTCTATGTCATGGTGCGCGAGTCAAATGAGGCGATGGCCGAGGCATTACCAGAATACAAGATGTTGCCCGAGGGCAATGACTACCTGACAGTGCGCTCTATTAAGCGACAGATAGACGGCGCGCTGGGTGCTCATGGCGCATGGCTCTTGGAGCCGTATGCCGATCTTCCCGAGAGCAATGGCTTGGTACTTGAGGCGGTTCAGGACATCGAGCGCACGGCAGAGATTGCTGTCCAGCACGGCTTCCAGGTGAATACTCACGCCATCGGCGATCGCGGGGTTCGTGAGACGCTGGACCTATATGAGCGCGTCTGGGCCGAGCTGGGCGCCGATGGCCAGCTGCTGCGCTGGCGAATCGAGCACTCGCAACATATTGATCCAGTCGATGTGCCGCGTTTCGGCGGGTTGGGCGTGATCGCTTCCGTGCAAGCGATCCATGGCACGTCTGACGGGCCATGGATTCCTACACGGCTTGGTGACGAACGCGCGAAAAGCACGAGCCAGCCGTGGCGTGACCTCATTGACACCGGTGCCGTCATTACTAACGGTACCGACGTTCCGGTGGAACCCATAAGTGCGCTTTCTTCTTATTACGCTTCTGTTTCCCGAATGATGATCGACGGTAGACGGTTCTATCCCGAGCACGTCATGACGAGAGAAGAGGGATTGGCAGCGTATACGATCAACAATGCTATTGCCGCGTTCGAAGAGAATGACAAGGGCACACTGACGCCTGGAAAATACGCGGATATCGTGGTGTTGTCGCAGGATCTTCGTACCGTTGCGGAAGAACAAATTCCCGAAACTACCGTTGACATTACGATTGTCGGAGGTGAGGTTAAATACACTCGCGAAGCGGGAAATTATTGAGGTAGTAGCGGCGTAGCGGGGCGGGCTTCCAAGTCACGCTCAGGCGAGAAGCCGACATTCGCGGGGGGTATGGTCAGAGATTAGCTGAACGGCCGCGCGCGGGCGCAGCACCACGTTGCCGTCGTGCTGCGGGACGAAACCTCTGCTCAGCGGTCAGCGATGACCCGACTACTGACGACGCTGTACCGCTTCGAGTGACTTCAGGACGTTCTCCGCCGGGGTGATGCCGCCGATCGTCTCGACGATCTTGCCGTCTGACGTCACGATGAACGTCGTGCGCTCGGCGAAGCCGTGATCGATCTCGACGCCTCGCGTGTCCTGCGCACCTTCACGGCGATCGCGAACGGCGAGGTCATACGACCTGGCAATATCGCCGGTCGCATCAGAGGCCACCGCAAGCTTGCCAGCGCAATACGCTGGATCGGCCGAGAAGTCATTGAGCCGCTCGATGCTGTCGAGAGAGACTCCAATCACGCTCGCGCCCGCGGCCGTGAACTGATCCATGTTCTCGGCGAACTCATGCGCCTGAATATTGCATCCTCGTGTAAAAGCCGACGGATAGAAATAGACGACCACCGGGCCCGTATCGAGCGCGTCGCGAAGCGAAAAATCGAATGCCTCGCCGTCCAGCGATGCCCTCGCCTCGAAGATCGGCGCGGTATCGCCTGCTTCTAGCGCCGCGAGGGCGGGTAGAGCAATGGCAGTAGCCCCCAAGAGACTGAATAGAAGGTTTTTCATGATTTGCCCATTCTTGGTTGGTTTGATCTCAGTGGCCAGATGGCCAGTGCGTATCCTGACGACTGCGGAGGATTCACGCAAGTCCTGGAAGCAGCGCGAGCGTCGTATCCTCTACTCAAGACAATTGGGGTCGTTCGTTAACGACACCCAGCTCGGCTTCGAGTGCACGTGCGACCAGAATCAGCTTGCCTTCCTGAAACAGATCGCTCCACAGGCTCACGGAGCGAGGAATGCGATGCAGGGTCTCATCGGTATCGTTCTCGGGGTGATTGAATAACGCTCGTGGTGTGCTCTCTTCAAAGCCGGACCGCATGACCAGGCACGGCTGGCCCGTGTAGTTGGTCAGCGTCATCATTGGATTGCCGAAACTTGGCCCAAAGATTACGTCGGCCTGCGAAAAGAACGCTTGCGCCTCATGCATGATAGATCTTCGCAGACGATCCGCCTGAACGTAGTCGACCGCAGAAAAATATCGCGCTTGCCGAAAATTGTTCGGCCACGCATTGTCGATCTGTCGTCGTAACAGATCGTCACGGCCCGACAGAGTCAGCTCCTCGAACGCCGCGGCGGACTCGACATTGAGCGGCGCCATGATTTCAGTGAGCGGCAGGTCGGGTAACGTCACTTCTCTAAGCGTCACGCCGATGTCCCCAATCGCGGCGAGGGCCGCGTTATCTGTGGCCCTTACGTCGTCACCCTCGAACCAGCT
>JAZFPW010000025.1:0-2141 GCA_036444815.1 Gammaproteobacteria bacterium | reverse complement strand
GCCATCGTGGCCGCGCGTTGGCGAAATTGAGCGTGGCGTTGAAAGAACAGCTGACCGATCCGGCGCCGCCAGATAGCTAATGCGTGGATTTATGCACAACGGGCCGCGCCGGCCCTAAGATCAAGCTCGTTACGTCTGACTGCTACAACCGATCGTCACCACTCAGTCATAACCATCTGTTTAATAACAGTTTCCAGCTCGTGGTCGTTTTTTGGTCAATCTAAGATAAATCTCGACGTGCCGCGACCCACTGCGCCAAACGGGCGACTTTTCCACAGAGTTATCCACAATAATTGTGGATAAGGCTCGTTTTCCGTGTCCGTTCCATACGTTAGGCTCGTCGCTGACACCGGATTCTCGGTGTCAGTCCCCGGTCGTCTTGTGTTTCGGCGGTTCGGACAGTATGCTCACGCGCCCATTTGGTCGGGCTTGAACGCCATGAAACCGGACATTCACCCAGAGTACGGCGACATCACCGTGACCTGCGGCTGCGGGAATTCTTTCACGACGCGATCGACGTTGTCCGGCGATCTCAACGTGGAGGTCTGCTCCAACTGCCACCCGTTCTATACCGGCAAACAGAAAATGGTGGACACCGGCGGGCGCGTGGACAAATTCCGTAAGCGCTACGGGCGCGGCTCGAGCGCATAGGCCCCGCCGTCACGGTCGAGCGCCGACTCGGGCGCTGCCGGCCCCCTCAGGACGAGTCTCACTGTTATAATAAGGAGCTTTGTGCGCCTTCATGGGTCCGTGACCCGGCGCAAGGCGGCAGACCGGCGTTGGGCCGTCCCCGACCACCTCGGGTGGCCACAATAATCTTCGAGAAGCCACGGGCAGCGTATGACCGATAAGCACTACACTCTGACCGACCCGGAATCCGGGGCAGAAGTGAAGCTCCGACGCTACGATCCCACGCTTGGGCCGAGCGTCCTGGATGTAACCTCGCTGTACGGCGATCAGGGGGTCTTCACCTACGATCCGGGCTTTGGCGCGACTGCGAGTTGCACCAGTCAAGTCACGTATGTCGATGGCAAAGCCGGCGTGCTGCTCTATCGCGGCTACCCGATCGAACAGTTAGCCGAGAGTTCGGATTATCTCGAGGTGTGCCATCTGTTGCTGCATGGTGAACTGCCGACTCGACAGGAACTAGACAAGTTCGACAAGACCATCCGCATGCATACGATGATCAACGAATCGTTATTGCGATTCTTCAACGGCTTCCACAACGATGCTCACCCGATGGCCATGGTGTCCGGTGTCGTCGCGTCGCTGTCGGCGTTCTACCATGACACGACCGATATCTCCGACCCCGTGCATCGGGATATGTTCGCGCATCGGATCATCGCGAAGATTCCGACGATTGCGGCCGCTGCGTACAAGCATACGCTGGGCCAACCGTTCGTCTACCCGAGGAACAACCTGGACTACTGCAGCAACCTGCTCAGTATGTTCTTCACGGTACCGGCCGACGAATACGAGATCGACCCGGTCGCGGCAGAGGCTCTAGATCTACTGTTCATCCTGCACGCAGACCACGAACAAAACTGCAGCACCTCTACGGTCCGCCTGGCTGGAAGCTCGGGAACGAGCCCGTACTCGGCCATCGCTGCCGGCATCTCGGCACTCTGGGGGCCGGCGCATGGCGGCGCGAACGAGGCCGTGATCAATATGCTCGAGGAGATCGGCACGGCAGATCGCATCGGTGAATTCGTCGCGCGGGCGAAGGACAAGAACGATCCGTTCCGTCTGATGGGCTTCGGCCACCGCGTCTACAAGAACTTCGACCCGCGTGCCGTGATCATTCGCAAGATGTGCCATCGCGTGTTGGAGGGCCTGGGCCAACAAGACTCGCCACTGTTCGAGCAGGCGCTGAAGCTCGAAGAGATCGCACTAAAAGATGAGTATTTCATCGAGAGGAACCTCTATCCCAATGTCGATTTCTATTCCGGCATCATCTACCGGGCGTTGGGCATTCCTAAGTCGATGTTCACGGTGATGTTCGCCATCGCCCGTTGTGTGGGCTGGGTAACGCACTGGCGCGAGATGGTTGCCGACCCGACGACGCGTATCGGCCGCCCGCGACAGCTCTACACTGGCCCGGACCAGCGGGACTATCTCCCAATCGGCGATCGCGGCTAGCC
>JAZFPW010000024.1:0-6438 GCA_036444815.1 Gammaproteobacteria bacterium | reverse complement strand
TGCATCAACTCCGCCGCGCTGGAGTTCGCGCGAGACGAAGATGATTGAGCACCACCACATGCGCTCGATCGCGTGGTTCGGCGCGACTGAGATCGTGGTCGTTGAATCGCCGCGTGACTAGTTGAGTTACGACCCAGGTGACAAGCCGAACCCACGCCACTCGGACGCTCCGCCTGCAAGGCCCGGCCGGCGCCATTCAAGGCCTCCAGCAGAGCCCATCCGCGCCGGACCCGGCCGGGGTCGCGCTACTCTGTCATCCTCATCCGCTACACGGCGGTACGATGGACAACAAGGTCGTACACACGCTAGCGCGCAGCTTCCTCTCTCTGGAATGCGTGGCAGTTCGCTTCAACTGTCGCGGTGTCGGTGATTCGGTGGGAAGCTATGGGGACGGAGTCGGCGAGACCGAAGATGCCGTCGCGGTGGCAGCATGGGCTCGGCTACAGTGGCCTGAACTCCGACTGTATCTCGGTGGATTTTCCTTCGGCGCCCTGGTTGCCCTCAGAGCGACTCCACAGCTCTCAGCGGACGGCCTCGTGACCGTGGCGCTGCCCGTTGCGAAAATTGCCGGCCGGATCGATCAGCCTCGATGTCCCTGGCTAGTCGTACAGGGCGACGCAGATGACGTGGTCGATGCCGACGAGGTCGTCGAGTGGCTGAATACTTTGGAGCCGGGACCCGAACTCAGGATAATGAGTGACGCGGAGCATTTCTTCCACGGCAGATTAAACGAGTTGCGTCACAATGTAGTCGAGTTCTTTCGGCCGGAGATCTCCACCGGACTGCGACCCGAGCCGAGTGCGCCCTGATGCTCAAGCAACTTCGGGACATTTTCGATAAGACGCTGATCAATGCCGATCAGGAGGACGCTCAGAGCCGCGAGCATGCTCTACGCCTGGCGACCGCGACGCTGTTGATCGAGGTCGTACGCGCCGATTATGAAGTAGATGTCAAGGAGATCGACGCCACCATTCGGCAACTGCGGGCACACTTCGACCTGACTGAAGACGAAACACTGCTTCTGGTAAAGGAGGCGGAGGAAAAGGCCGACCACTCCGTTTCTCTACAGGACTTCACGCGGGTACTTCACAAGCAGTTGTCCGAGGCCGAGAAACATTCGGTTATCGAGATGTTGTGGCGGGTAGCCCTCGCGGACGACTATCTCGACAAACATGAAGACTATGTTGTCCGGAAAGTCGCCGGGCTACTCTATGTCAGGCATAACGATCTCATCCGGATTCGCAACGCAGTCAAAGCGTCGAGGGCGATCTGAATAGCGCCTCGGTCGGCGACGAATAGCGCCATCAGTTAACTAGCCTATCTGCCGTTTTCGATCCGCGCCTGAAACGACAGTGTCTTAGATCCTGCGGCGGACATGATTTGGTCAGCGTAAGGCGAAGGGCAGATCAAACAGGAACGTTAGGGCTTGAATTAGAATAAGCGCGAGCATCGGCGACAGGTCTATCCCGGCGATCGGTGGAAGGATTCGGCGAACCTGTCTCAGCACGGGCTCAGTCAGCTCAGCAAGCAACGTCGTCAACGGGTGACGACTGCCCCGGCTAACCCAGCTCAGGACAATGTAGGCCAGGATCGCCCAGAAGTAGAGTGACAGCGTGATTCTCACCAGCCGTATTAGGACTAATTCGGCGAACTCGCTCGATGTCACGGGGAATGACGCGAAATAGAGCAGCAGCCAGGTCACGACTACCTGGATCAGTATCAGTACGACCAACGTCGGCAGGTCGAAACGAGCGGTAGCCGGTATAACCTTACGGGCGGGCGCTACCAGGGGATTCGTCGCTTTGACGATGAATTGAGCCAGCGGATTGTAAAAATCCGCCCGGACCAATTGCATGATGAAACGCAGCAGGAACAGCAGAAGATATAGATGGCTCAGAGTCCTGATGAGAAATAAGAGTGACTCGCGCATGGCTGAAATCTGATCCGTCGTCTAGTCCGGTGGGAAAGATATCATGGCGAGCTGGTTCCTAGCTCCTCCGGCCGCTTCAAGCCCCCTGTCGCGGGCCGAAGATCGCCGTGCCGATTCGCACGATGGTACTGTCGTGCCCGATCGCTGCCTCGAGGTCGGCCGACATGCCCATCGACAGAGTATCCAGCGGAATTCCCGCGTCGATCAGAGCGGCCTTGAGGGTATTCAGACGGGAAAATAAGGGCGCGTTGGTCTCCGGATCAGGCGTCGCCGGGGGCAGCGTCATCAGGCCACGCAAGCGTAGTCGAGGGAGCGACATCATCGCGCGGGCGAGATCGGCCACCTCAGACTCTTCCACCCCGCCTTTTTGCGGTTCCCCAGCCAGATTCACCTGTATACAGACATTCAATGGCGGAGAAAAATGGGGGCGCTGGTCATTCAGCCGAGTGGCAATCTTCAGACGATCTACCGTGTGAACCCACTGAAACATCTCGGCTATGGCACGTGTCTTGTTCGACTGAATCCGGCCGATGAAATGCCAGGTGATGTCGAGGGCTTCAAGCTCCGCGAGCTTGACGGTCGCCTCCTGTAGGAAGTTCTCGCCGAAGTTCCGCAGGCCGGCCTGGTAGGCGGCCCGAATCGCCGCCACGGGTTGTTGCTTGCTGACGGCCAGGACCGTGACGTCGTCGACGGCCCGGCCGGCCGCAGATCGCGCAAACTGGACCCGTTCGAGCGTATCTGCGATGTGGTCCGTGATTTGAGTCACGTTTTGACTTGGCCCTTGCCTATAGTATGCACAGCATATGGTAAGCCCGTCTCAGAGGCTCGGGTTTAACGGTGTAGAGAGAGCTCCATGGATGCTGTAGATATCGCTCAGCTACTCGCGTTTGCTGTCAAGAACAACGCTTCGGACTTGCACCTGTCGTCAGGTGTTCCCCCTATTATTCGGGTCGACGGGGACGTCAAGCGAGTCAATATGCCAGCGCTGAAGCACAAGCTAGTGCACAGCATGCTGTATGACATCATGAACGACAAGCAGCGCAAGGATTTCGAAGAGTTCTTCGAGACTGACTTCTCATTCGAGATTCCCAAGCTGGCCCGCTTTCGAGTCAACGCATTCAATCAAAACCGAGGCTGCTCAGCCGTATTCAGAACGATCCCGTCGGAAATTCTCACGTTGGAGGACCTGGGCTGTCCACGCATCTTCAAGGATATCGCTATGCATCCTCGTGGCCTCGTCCTCGTCACGGGGCCGACCGGGTCCGGCAAGTCCACGACGCTCGCGGCCATGATCGACTTCATCAACGACACCAAACCCGATCACATACTTACGATCGAGGACCCCATCGAGTTCGTGCATGAGAGCAAGAAATCCCTGATCAATCAGCGCGAGGTCCATCGCGATACCCTGGGCTTCAGTGAAGCGCTGCGTTCTGCGCTTCGCGAAGATCCGGACGTCATCCTCGTGGGCGAAATGCGGGATCTCGAGACCATCAGGCTGGCACTCACGGCAGCGGAAACGGGTCATCTGGTGTTCGGTACCCTGCACACGAGCTCCGCCGCGAAAACTGTCGATCGTATCGTGGACGTCTTTCCGGCCGCGGAGAAGGAGATGGTGCGAAGCATGCTCTCAGAGTCTTTGCGTGCGGTCATTTCTCAGACACTTCTGAAGAAAACCGGCGGCGGCCGAATCGCGGCCCATGAGATCATGATTGGTACGGCTGCGATACGAAATCTTATTCGCGAGGGCAAGATCGCGCAGATGTATTCGGCGATTCAGACCGGTCAAGCGCAAGGGATGCAGACGCTGGATCAGAATCTTCAGGAACTCATGTCGAAGGGTTTCATCACGAAGGAAGAAGCCCGATACCGAGCTGCCAACAAGGACAGTTTCTAGTGTCCTGTCCGACAAATGGTTTAGCTAGTACGCCGCGTTTTTTCGCGCCTGGTGACGTTGCGACTCCGTGCATTAGCCCCAGTTAGGTAAGCGATTGATGAGACAGAATAGCCGCGTAGCGCTAGTAGAGGAGTAGGTTGCGATGGAACGCGACCAAGCGATACGGCTTACGCAGAATCTTCTCAAGAAGATGGTCGAGAACGATGGTTCCGACCTCTTCATCACGTCCCATTTTCCGCCGGCGATAAAAATCGATGGCCTGATTCAGCCTATGGCCGACAAACCGCTGACGCCGGAGCAAAGCGCGCTGATCGTGCGTTCGATCATGAACGACAAACAGTCGCGAGAGTTTGATTCGACCAACGAATGTAACTTCGCGATAGCGCCGCAAGGCATCGGCCGATTTCGTGTCAGTGCATTTGTCGCACAGGGCCGCACCGGCGCCGTATTGCGCACCATCAAGACGAAGATTCCCACTTTCGAGGACCTCGATCTGCCGCGGCAGCTCCAGGATGTCGCGATGAGCAAGCGCGGCCTTTGCCTGGTCGTAGGCGGTACCGGGTCCGGCAAGTCGACGACGCTGGCGACGATGCTCGGGCACAGGAATGCGAATTCGCAGGGCCACATCATCACCATCGAAGACCCGGTGGAGTTCGTGCATCCGCATGGTGGCTGCGTCGTGACACATCGGGAGGTCGGCGTCGACACCGAGAGTTGGGGCGCCGCGTTGAAGAACACGCTGCGTCAAGCTCCGGACGTGATAATGATCGGTGAGATACGTGACCGAGACACGATGCAGTACGGGATACAGTTCTCCGAGACCGGGCACCTGTGCGTCGCAACCCTTCACGCCAACAGCGCCAACCAGGCCCTGGATCGTATCATCAACTTTTTCCCTGAAGAACGCCGACATCAGTTGTTGATGGACCTCTCCCTCAACATGCGCGCGATGATCGCTCAGCGTCTAATTCCCAGAGAGAACGGCCTCGGCCGCGTGGCTGCGATGGAGATCATGCTCGCATCCCCATTGGTCAATGACTTGATCTTCCGCGGTGAAGTTGCGCGGATCAAAGAAGTCATGGCGAAGTCGACCCGGTTGGGCATGCAGACATTCGATCAGGCCCTATTCCGTCTCTTCGAAGACGGCGTTATCTCCTACGAAGACGCGCTGCGCAACGCCGACTCGATGAACGAGCTCAGGCTGAAGATCAAGCTTGGGGGCAAACGGAAGGAGCCGCAGACAGACAAGGCAGAGAATCTCCGTCTTCTCGACGACAACCAGAAAAAGTCCACTCTCTACTAGTTGGCTGATCTGCGCACTGTCACCCGGTCACTATGAACGTCAAGCCACTCTTCAAGTTGATGGCGGACAAGAAGGCCTCGGACCTCTTCTTCACCACGCATGCTCCGGTCATGATCAAGATCGATGGCAAGATCATGCCGGTTAACCAGATGGAGTTGACTGCCAAAATGGTTCGGCAGGCAGCGTTGGATCTGATGGATGAAGATCAGCTCGAGGAGTTCACTCGGGAGCTGGAGATCGACTTCGCGCTTTCCGAGTCCGGCATCGGCCGTTTCCGTGTCAACGTGTTCCACCAACGCGGCAATATCGGCATGGTTCTTCGCTTTATCACGCCCGAGATCCCCAAGCTGGACGAGTTGGGTATGCCGGAGAGTATTAAGGAACTCACGATGCTGCGCCGGGGCATGATTCTGATGGTCGGTGCCAGCGGTTCGGGGAAATCCACGACGCTCGCAGCGATGATCGACCATCGCAACAATCACTCCGCGTCCCATATCGTCACGATCGAGGACCCGATCGAGTTTCTCCACGCCAATAAAAAGTCCATCGTCAATCAGCGTGAAGTCGGCCTGGACACTCGATCTTATGCGCGCGCTTTGCGGAGCGTCATGCGGGAGGCGCCGGATGTCATCCTTATCGGTGAGATCCGGGATCGTGAGACGATGCAGGCCGCGATCAGCCTCGCCGGCACCGGCCATCTGGCGATCGCGACGCTACACGCCAATAATTCACCTGAGACGCTGGAACGCATCATCAATATGTATCCGAATGACCAGCACAAGCAGGTCTTCATGGATCTGGCCCACTATACGCGCGCGATCATCTCTCAACGGCTCGTCAGGAGTAAGGAGGGCGAGCGTATCGCGGCGGTGGAGATCATGTTGAACACGCCGCATCTCTCTGCACTCATTCTCAAGGGCGACATCAGCGGCGTAAAAGAGGCCTTTAAGAGTACCAACGAACCAGGCATGCAGTGTTTCGACGACGCGCTGTTGGACCTTTATCGGGACGGCCGAGTCAGCATGGAAGAGGCGCTGGCGAACGCAGATTCCCGTGCCAACCTGGAAGCGAAGATCAACTTCGGCTAAACGGCGTTCTCGATTGCGGCCTGACGGACTGCTACGGCGGGAATACGTCCTGCGCCTCGAAGACCGGCCCGTCTACACATACCCGTTTCATCGCCGGGCCGGCCGAGGTTCGAACGAGAATGGTACATCCGGCACATCCCCCGACACCGCAGGCCATATATTCCTCTACCGCAACCTGGCACGGTAGTCCATATTCCTTGGCGAGCGCCGCCGTTGCCAC
>JAZFPW010000023.1:0-2421 GCA_036444815.1 Gammaproteobacteria bacterium | reverse complement strand
ACGCTGCGGGCATGGGCTCCTTACCTGCTAGTCGCCGTGCTGTTAGTACTGACGCGACTACCGCGATTGCCGCTGGGGGACTGGCTCAGGCGGCTCGTTATCGGTTGGGACCAGATCCTAGGGACGCAGATCTCTGCGGCAACGACGCCACTCTATCTGCCGGCAACGATATTAATCGTCGTCGCCGTGGCAACCGTCGTCCTGCACCGGATGCGGGCCGAGCAGTTCACGGCGGCGCTCGCCGAGTCAACGAAAACATTGCTCGGCGCAGGCTTCGTCCTCGTGTTTACCGTGCCGATGGTGCGCATCTATATCAACTCCGACGTCAATGCCTTAGGGCTGCAGAGCATGCCCATTGCGATGGCCGAGTGGGTGTCCATCAACGTCGGCGCCGTCTGGCCGTTCTTCGCGCCGTTTATCGGCGCGCTAGGCGCCTTCATCGCCGGCAGCAATACGGTCAGCAATCTGATGTTCGCGTTATTCCAGCATGGCGTCGCTACCGCGCTGGGCATCTCGGCGGCGATGGTCGTAGCGCTTCAGGCGGTCGGCGCCGCGGCGGGAAATATGATCGCGATACACAACGTCGTGGCGGCATCCGCCACAGTCGGCCTGCTCGGCCAGGAAGGCGCTACGCTGCGCCGCACGTTGATACCGACTCTCTACTACCTCGTCGCGACCGGCGCTCTCGGCCTGTTCGCAATCTGGGTGCTCGCTGTCACCGACCCGTTGACCGGATAGTCGTCGCAGGGGGGGCGCCCGGATAGCTCTCGCTCGTGCTCATTTCGATACCTTGCGTACCCGGGTCGAATCGATCTCGGCAACGTTGCGACAGCCTAGAAGTCTCATGTCTCGCTCGATGTCGGTCCTGAAAATTTCCAGCGCGCGGTCCACTCCGGCTTCGCCTCCCGCGCACAGCCCGAAGAGGTAAGGACGGCCGGCCGAACATGCCGTGGCCCCCAAGGCCAACGCCTTCATTACGTGGACACCCCGCCTTACTCCACCCTCTAAGACGATCTCGAGCCGATCGCCGACCTCATCGACGATCTCCGGCAGAACTTCGATCGGTGCGGGCGACGTATCGAGCTGCCGGCCACCGTGGTTGGAGATCATGACGGCACTCGCCCCCACATCAGCGGCGCGCCTGGCGTCCTCGGCCGAGAGAATACCCTTTATCGCGAACGGCCCGCCCCACTCCTTGATCATCCACTCCGCATCGTCCCAACTGACGGTACGATCGAGTTGCTCGTTGAAAAAGCTTACCAGCGTCGTCACGTCGCCACGGATCCGGCCGCGGACATTGGCGAGCTCGATGGACGGGTGCGAAAAATAATTCCACACCCACCGTGGGTGCATCGCGAAGTTAAACAGTGTCGCGAGCGTCAACCGCGGAGGTATTGTCATGCCGGTTTCGAGGTCCCGTTCCCGGTTACCGGCTACCGGGACATCGACGGTCAAGGCCAACGCGGCATAGCCAGACTCCTTGCAGCGCTGGATGAATTCACGATTCAGGCCGCGATCCTTGAACACGTAGACCTGAAAGAGCTTCGGCCCGTCTGAAGCCGCCGCCACCTCTTCGATACTCGTCGTAGCGAGTGACGACAGGGAGTACAGCGTACCCGCGCGCGCGGCGGCGCGCGCTACCGCGGGCTCCCCGTCGTGATGGAACAGGCGCGACATCGCCGTCGGCGCGCAGAAGAACGGCATGTCGATGCGTTGTCCAAAGACCGTCGTCGAGAGATCGATTTCGCTGACGTCGACGAGAAACCGCGGCACGAGTTCGTACTGGTCGAACGCCTCGGTATTCTGCCGCATAGTCCACTCGTCTCCGGCCGCACCATCGATGTAATGAAACATAGCGGCCGGCATGCGCTTTTCGGCCCGCTCGCGCAGACGGGCGATGTTGTAACAACTCTCGAGTGCCTTTGAGAACACAGGAATCCTTAGTAGTCTTCAGACTTAGGCGGAATCTACTGCGGCGGCGCGAGTTGCGCAATCGCTCGCTTGGCGACCGTGGGTCTCCGCCCGGGCCGGATGGAACCAGCCGATTATCGTGCCTCTCGTGGCGTAAGGCTGCCGAAACTGGCTTAGATGCTGGGCCTCCGCGCCCTCCTCCGGCCGCGCCCACTTCCGCGCCGTTACCGTGGGCACGACGACCCGGATGCTCTGCGCGGCATAACCCGCTTTCAGGCTCTCGTCGCGTCCGTGGGATAACCTGGCGGCGCCACCGGAGTCCGGGGTCGAATTGTTCCAGGCTGGCGTCGCGGGAGACTTTTATAGGTCATTCTCGTTCCATCGTCATATAATCGCCCCGGCAGAGCGAACTCAGCAGTAGAGCGCATAGAGCATCGATGAAGAACATGCCGAGGAGCTTGGCGATGACCAAGGAAGTAGGAATCAGCGGGTTCGCGATCTACGTACCTC
>JAZFPW010000022.1:0-3250 GCA_036444815.1 Gammaproteobacteria bacterium | reverse complement strand
ATGTTAATCACGCTGCGTAGTCTGTCCTGCACCGCCGCGACGGTCTTGATCATCGGGTTTTCGACTTCCACGGCCCTGGGTTTGGCGGGCTACGCGGGAATTCAGCTGTCACCCATCTCCATTATGGCCCCCACCATCATCCTCACGCTGGCGATCGCCGACAGCGTCCATATCCTGGTTTCTATGAGTTCCTTAATGCGCGAGGGCCGGAGCAAGATTGCCGCCCTCAAGGAAAGCCTGCGCATCAACTTTCTGGCGGTCACGATCACGAGCATCACGACGATCGTCGGTTTCCTGACACTCAACTTCTCGGATTCACCGCCGTTCTGGGATCTCGGCAACATCACGGCGATGGGGATCGCAGCGGCCTGGTTCTATTCGATCACCTTCCTTCCGGCCGTCATGAGCCTGTTGCCGCACAAGGTGAGACCGCGCCGCGCCGGCCGCCTGGACGGCGACGCGGTGATGGAACGGCTGGCCGCCTTCGTGACGGCACGCTATCGGGTCATTTTGTTTGCGACCGGGGCGTTGGCCGCGGGGTTAATCGCCGCGGTCCCGACGATCGAGCTGAACGATCAGTGGGTCAAGTACTTCGACCACCGGATCCAGTTCCGCGATGATGCGGAGTTCGGCCTTGAGCACCTGAGTGGTCTCTATACGGTCGAGTTCTCCGTCGAAGCGGAAGAGCCCGGCGGGATCAGCGAACCGGTTTATCTGGAACGACTCGACGCCTTCGCGACGTGGCTCCGGGCGCAGCCCGAGGTACGTCACGTCTACAGCTACACCGACGTCATCAAGCGGCTGAACAAGAACATGCACGGCGACGATCCGTCCTGGTATCGCATTCCGGAGGATCGCGAACTGGCGGCTCAATACCTGCTGCTCTACGAGCTGTCTTTGCCTTACGGGCTCGACCTGAACGACCGTATCAGCATCGACAAGTCCGCCTCACGGGTCACCGCCACGGTGGACGAAATTTCGACCGTTGGCGTGCGCGCCTTTTTCACGCGCGCGGAAGATTGGCTGCGGGAAAACACGCCGGATTACATGTCGGCGAAACCAACCGGCCCGACCGTCATGTTCGCCTACATCTCCGTGCGAAACATTGAAAGCATGCTGCGCGGCAACCTTGTCGCGGTGCTGCTGATCTCCGCCATCATGATTTTAAGTCTGCGCAGCCTCCCCCTGGGCGCCTTGAGTCTCATTCCAAACGCCATTCCAATCCTCATGACGTTCGGCGTTTGGGCGTTGCTCGTGGGCAAGGTGGGCATGGCGGCCGCCACGGTCTCGGCAACCTCGCTTGGAATCATCGTCGACAACACGGTCCACTTCATGACGAAGTACCTGCGGGCACGGCGCGAACGTGACTTCGACCGTCCGGCGGCGATCGAATACGCCTTTCGCACCGTGGGCACGGCGATTGCCGCGAACGCGGTCATCCTCGCCCTTGGCTTCGTCATCCTGTCCGCGTCCACGTTCAAGATCAATGCGGAGATGGGGCTGCTCACCGCGATCGCCATCGTCATCGCCCTGGTGGTGGACTTCACGCTCCTCCCCGCGCTGCTGCTCATCGGCCACGAGAAAGAGAAAGGCGAACCCCATGCCGAAGAAACACTGGTGCAGACTGCCTAGCGCCGTGCTCGCCGCAGGCGTGATCTGGTCCACCATGATAATTCCCGTGGTCCGCGCCGAGACGCCGGAGGAGAAGGGCTTCGCCATTGCCGCGCGCAGCGATCGCAGCGACCGCGGTTTTGGCGACAGCCGAGTCGACCTGAAGATGATCCTGCGCAACGCCGCCGGCGCCAAAGCGTCACGTGCGCTCGAGATCCGCACTTTAGAAATCCCGAACGAGGACGTCGGCGACAAGAGCCTCATCGTGTTCGAAAGCCCGGCCGATATCGACGGGACGGCACTGTTGTCCCATGCCAAGATCCTCGAGCCCGACAACCAATGGCTCTACCTGCCGGCCCTCAAGCGGGTCAAACGGATCTCTTCGCGCAACAAGTCGGGGCCATTCGTTGGCAGCGAGTTCGCCTTCGAGGATTTCACGGCCTTGGAGCTCAAGAAGTACGATTACAAGTACCTTCGCTCCGAGCCCTGTGGTGAGTTCGTGTGCGACGTGGTCGAGCGCTATCCGCGCTACGAGCACTCGGGTTACACGAAGCAGATCAGCTGGATCGACCAAAAAGTGTTTCAGATTCGCAAGGTCGAGTTCTACGATCGGCGCGGTGACCTTTTGAAGACGCTCACGCTAGAAGACTACCGCCTTTACGACCGTCAATTCTGGCGCGCGCACAAGTTCGTCATGGTCAATCACAAAACGGGCAAGAGCACCGATCTGATCTACGACAATTACGCTTTCACCGTCGGACTGGACGACAATGACTTCGTCAAGGGTGTCCTACGACGCATCCGCTAACGGGAACAGGCCTTGCGTACGCCTGTGGGTCGTGGCGGTTGCGGTAACACTGCTGTGGTCCTCGGTAGCAGCTGCCGGCGAAGTTAAGCTGTCCGGCTTCGTCGGCGCCGAGGGGCGTGCGTTCGTCCATGACCCGCAGTTCCGTAGCCAGTTCGAAGGCGTCCAACCGTCGCTCATCGTCAATCCGGAACTGAGCTACGACACCGAGGATGGCCGGCATCAGTTCTCACTCGTGCCGTTCCTCCGCCTCGACGCCCGAGACGAGGAGCGCACCCACGTCGACGTGCGTGAAGCCTATTGGCGTTATGTCGGCGATGATTGGGAGGTCCTGATCGGCCTCGATACGGTCTTCTGGGGGGTCACCGAATCCCGGCACCTGGTGAACGTGATCAACCAGATCGACCAGGTGGAAGACATCGACGAGGAGGACTTCCTGGGTCAGCCGATGGTCAATCTCGCGGTGCAGCGGGACTGGGGGCGGCTGGATTTGTTTGCCCTGCCAGGGTTTCGGGAACGCCCTTTCCCGGGAAAGGATGGCCGCCTGCGTACAGCCCTTCCCGTCGACGACGATGCCGCCGAGTTCGAGTCCGAGTTGGAGCAACTGCATGTAGACGCCGCGGTCAGATATTCCCACTTCATCGGCGACTGGGATATCGGCGCCTATTACTTCTACGGAACCGGACGCGAGCCGCGTCTGGTTCCCAGCGCTGACGGGACGCGCCTGGAACCCCGGTACGACCTGATCAACCAGGTAGGCCTCGATATCCAGTACACGAGCGATGCTTGGCTTTGGAAGTTTGAGGGCATCGTCCGCGAAGGCCAGGGAGATAC
>JAZFPW010000021.1:0-9763 GCA_036444815.1 Gammaproteobacteria bacterium | reverse complement strand
CCCGGGACACCGAACAATACAATGTCCGCGATGATCAGCAGGACGACCCCGCTGTTCGACCAGCGACTGTAGAGGCGGCGTTCCAGCCAGTCTGTTGGAGTCCCCTGGCTGAATTTTTCTATCGTCTCAGGTTTAGCCGCTTCCATCCGATAGAACTCGGCACCCCGCAGGACGATATTTTTCAAGCCGAATAGGCGCGGGCTGTGCGGATCGCCCTCTCGCTCACAGAATGCGTGATGCTTGCGATGTACCGCGACCCACTCCTGAGTGCTCGCGCCGGTATTGATCCACAGCCACAGGCGAAAGAAGTGCCGTAGAGCCGGGTGCAGATCGACGGAACGATGGGCCTGGTCGCGGTGGTAGTAGAGAGTGATAGCGAGCAGCGTCACATGTATGAACAACAGCGCGACTACAACGTAACCCCAGAAACTTAGGTTCGCTAAGCCGTAGAAGTGGTCATAGACAAATTGCAATGCGAGACCCCGCTAGCGCCCACGAAGACGGCTCACTATAGCCGAAGGGTCAGACTACGCCAACGCGGCCCGCTGGCGCATGCGTCACTTCACGAAAGCGGGCAGGTAGCAGCCCCGATCGAGGCCGCGTAAGCTCGACCGATGCCTGAACTGCCCGAGATAGAGACGACGCGGCTCGGCCTGGAGCCGCTGCTGGTCGGCCAGACGATTGCCGCTGTGAACGTACGCCAGCCGAACCTGCGTTGGCCCGTCGAGACCGCGCTCGCATCACAGGTCCGAGATCAACGCGTCAGCTCGGTGGCAAGGCGGGGCAAGTACCTCCTCGTAACCATAAAGGACGGCACACTACTGATCCATCTCGGCATGTCGGGCAGTCTGCGCTATCTGGCGGAACCGTTACCCCCGTCTCAACACGATCACGTCGACTTCGTCTTCGCCTCGGGGGCCCGGTTACGATTTAGTGATCCGCGACGCTTCGGCAGTGTGCATTTCACGACCTGCCCTGAAGATCATTGGCTACTCAGAAATCTCGGCCCAGAACCGCTCGGCGAGGAATTTACTGCCGAGTATCTGTGGAACAGCTCTCGGAAGAGACGCGTGGCGATCAAGCAGCATCTGATGAATGGCCACATCGTCGTCGGCGTGGGCAATATCTACGCCAGCGAGGTGCTGTTTCGTGCCGGCATCCACCCGGGCCGGTCGGCGGGCCGGATCGCAAGACAGCGTTTCGGGCCATTGGTTGATGCAGTCCGCGCCGTGCTGAATGAGGCCATCCAAGCGGGCGGCACGACCCTCAGAGACTTCGTCGGCGGGGACGGGAAACCAGGCTATTTTCAGCGCGCGCTCTTAGTGTATGGCCGCGAAGACGAGCCGTGCGTGAAGTGTGCGGCACCGATCAAACAGCGTCGTTTGGGGCAACGCGCGAGCTACTACTGCCCGCAGTGCCAACGTTAATATGGCAGGTTGCTGAAAAAGACTCAGCAATTTCTCACGGCGCGTAGAACCTCGGCTCGCCGATACCCCGCGGATCCGAGGCCGCGTCGACGCTGCCGGTAGCGAAGTCCCACGTGACGACGTGCATGTTGCCGAATTCTCCCCGCGCTCTCGCCAGCGAATGGCCGAGCGCCTCGAGTTCAGCGACTTGCTCCGCAGTTAGCGCATCACCCTCGTAGCCGATTCGATCCGGAGAATACTGGTGATGAATGCGCGGCAATGAAACCATCGTCGTCGCATCGGCGCCGTCGAACCAGGCAAGACTCGCCAGGAAAACCATCGTAATGATCCGGCTTCCACCGGGCGTTCCGAGTACAGCGAGACCGTCTTCGCCGAGAAGGATCGTGGGCGTCATACTCGACAGCATCCGTTTCCCCGGCGCGATGGCGTTAGCCTCCCCGCCCAATAGCTGATAGCCGTTGGCGACACCGGGTTTCATCGAGAAGTCGTCCATCTCGTTGTTCAGGAATACACCGGTGCCCGGTGGCATGAAACCGCTGCCATAAGGGAAGTTGATCGACTGGGTAGCGGCCACCGCATTACCTTCCGAGTCCAGGATCGAGAAGTGGCTCGTCTGATCCCCGCCAGCCGCCCCAGTGACACGAATGCCCGGCAGCGTGTCGCTCGGTGTCGCCTGATCGATCCGAATGCTCATGCGTTGGCCCGCCGCGTAGAACGGATGCAGCAGACGCTCCAGCGGCACGTCGACGAAATCGGTATCGCCCAGATACTCGGCCCGGTCCCGATATGCCCGACGCATCGCCTCCGCATACAGATGGGTACGGGTCACGTTGTCGAGTTGTTCGAGATCGTAACCGGAGACGATATTCAACATGTTGATCAGCGCGACGCCACCCGATGAAGGCGGTGGCGCCGAAATGACGGTAGCACCGTCGTAGGCCCCGACCAGAGGCTCCCGTTCTACGACCCGGTAGCTCGCGAGATCCTCCAGCGTCCAGATCCCTCCTCCGATGCGAGCCCCATCCACGAGCTTCGTCGCCACGTCGCCCCGGTAGAATCCGTCGAATCCCTCCCGCGCCAGGGCCGTGAGCGTCGCGGCGAGGTCTTCCTGACGAAACGTACTGCCTTCGGCGGGCGGCTGACCACCGGGCAGAAATACCGCCCGCGCGGCCGGGTTCATTGACCGGCCACGACGGGCCAGCCCGTTGGCGAACGCTGCGTCGGCCCGGTAGCCTTCCCGGGCATAGCGAATTGCCGGTTGCAACGATTCTTCGAGCGGAAGACGCCCGTAGTGTTCGGCCAGGTGAACCAGCGCAGCCGGTAGCCCCGGAATACCCGCGGCCAACGGCCCGTCCCTGGACGCGCGCGGCATCGGGTCGCCGGCCGCGTCCAGGTACATATCGGCCTCGGCAGCCCCTGGCGCGACCTCGCGGCCGTCGATCATGACGTTCAGGCCGTCGGCCTCTCGATGGAGTAGGAAGAATCCCCCGCCGCCCAGGCCGGAACCGACGGGTTCGACGACGCTCAACGCGGCGGCGACGGCGACAGCCGCGTCGAACGCGTTGCCGCCACTGGCGAGGATCTCAACGCCGGCCTGGCTCGCCAGCGGATGAGCGCTGGCAACGGCCCCGCGCTCAGGGCTTACTCCGGCCGCCAGTACAACGCGCCCCGCGAGTACGAGCGCGAGCAAGACGAAGGACGCGTGTCGAGGATAGAACTTCATCGTCAGTTACCGAATTTCGCGTTCAGCTCGCCGGCGACGTGCGGGTGCACGAAGGACGAAACGTCGCCCCCAAGCTCCGCTATCTCACGCACGAGACTCGAGGATATAAAGGTGTAGTGCTCGGTCGGCGTCAGGAATACGGTCTCGACCTGGTCCGTTAGATGCCGATTCATCGTCGCGAGCTGGAATTCGTACTCGAAATCCGATACCGCCCGAAGCCCTCTGATGATCGCGCGTAGCCCATGCTCGCGGGCGAAATCGACGGTCAAGCCCTCGTAGCCGGTCACGGTCACGCCGGGAATATCCTTCAGTACCTCGCTCGCCAGCGCGACACGCTCGTCCAGGGAGAAGAGTAAGGACTTGCCGGGGCTGGCGGCTATCGCAACCACGATCTTGTCGAATAGCTGGCCGGCCCGTCGCACGAGGTCTTCATGACCCCGAGTCACCGGATCGAATGTCCCTGGATACATCGCACCGACACTCATTAATACACGGCAATCCCAGCTGAAGACGGCGACATTCTATCCTTGTGACGGCATGAGCGTCATTCTTCAAGCGCCAGCAAACCGTAACACACCCCTCCAGCCCGGCCCTGTTTAGCGAGTACTGTCCCGGGCAGCGCAGCCGTGAGTCCATCGAGACCGCCGCCGGCATTCGCAGTCTGCCGCCGTTCGACATAGACTCGCGCCCCCGGCGCCAGCCACGGAGAGAGCTTAGCGAGTAGTGGTTCCAGAGGTAGCTCGTACGGTGGGTCGAGAAAGACGATGTCGAACTGCTGGGACGCGGGCCAGTCCAGCACGGTCGAAACGGCTTCGTGAATCACGTTCGCTTCGACTTCGAAACGAGCGATCTGCGTCCGCAGCGAGTCGATCAGGGACGAGTCCGTTTCCACGAACCAGACCTCCCCCGCTTCTCGTGACAGTGCCTCAAGACCCAACACGCCGGTGCCGGCGAATAGATCCAGACAACGGGCCCCGGGGATCACGGCGTTCAGCCAGTTGAACAGCGTTTCACGAACGCGATCGGGCGTGGGCCGAACGCGGGTACCGGCCGGAATGGGTATTCGTCTGCCGCGCCAATCGCCGGCTATGATGCGGACCGAGTTCGAGTTCTTCCGGGTAGCCATCCCACAACCCTACCTCAAGTTGCGTTGAGACAGCGTGGGCTCTGCGTATAATTCTCGGCCTCAGCGCGATTCTCCAAACGCTTCCTCACGAGAACCGCCTCGTCTTGGACGCGAGCCGCGGCCAGAACACGCTCGCGCAAGCAGATGCGTTGCTCGGAGACGATGAACGATGATTCGTTTCGACAATGTCTACAAACGCTATCCGAATGGTCGCGACGCGCTGGCGAGCGTGAGTTTCCACCTGGAGCGGGGTCAGATGGCGTTCTTGACGGGCCCGTCAGGTGCCGGCAAGAGCACGTTCTTGAAGCTCGTGGCGCTAATAGAGAGGCCGAGCCGGGGAACGGTGTTGGTCGGCAACCAGAACACCTCCAGGGTTTGGCGCAGGCGTATCCCTCACTTTCGCCGTCGGCTCGGCATCGTCTTCCAGGACCACAGGCTGCTGAACGACCGGACGGTGTTCGACAACGTAGCCCTGCCACTCGTCATCGCGTCGTTGCGCCGACGGGACATCGAGCGTCGCGTGCGTGCGGCTCTGGATCAGGTCGGCCTCCTCGGCTACGAGAAACAATCGCCCGTCTCGCTCTCCTCGGGCGAGCAACAACGAGTCGGCATTGCCCGCGCGGTCGCAAGCCGGCCGGAGCTGGTTATCGCCGACGAGCCCACGGGCAATCTGGATCCGGAGCTCTCTCGCGAAATTCTGGGGCTGTTCGAACGCTTCAACGAGGTCGGGGTGACCGTTTTGATCGCGACGCACGACCTCGCGTTGATCGAGGAGCACAAGCACAGGCGGCTTAGGCTGGACGGCGGCAGAGTCGTGCCGGGACACGCCGAATAACACGCGCATGATGCACCGTCTCATGCACTACCTCGCGTTACACGCCCAGAATCTGCTCGGCGCGCTCGGGCGCGTGGCGCGGCAACCCGTCGGCAGCGTGATGACGATCGTCGTCATCGCGATCGCGCTGGCGCTTCCGGCGGGACTCGGGGTACTGCTGAATAACGCACAGATCTTGAGTGGCTCCTGGGGAGGCGCGATCGATTTCACTGTCTATCTGAATCTGGACGTCGATACGGCCCGGGCCGAGGAGTTGACTCGTGACGTGCAGGCGCGAGCGGATGTGGCCCGGGCCATATTTATCTCTCGCAGCGAAGCGCTCGCGGAGTTTCGCGCGTACTCCGGTTTCGGCGAGGCTCTGGACGCATTGGACGAGAACCCTCTGCCACATGCGCTGGTCGTGAGTCCCGCGAGCACGGACAAGGCCGACGTCGAAGCACTGGCCGGCCTGCTGTCGTTAATGCCCGAGACGGACCTTGTGCAACTGGATACCGCCTGGGTCGAACGGCTCAGCGGGATGCTGGATCTGGCGAGGCGAGTCGTCGATATGGCGGCGATCCTGCTGGGTTTGGCCGTCATCCTCGTCATCGGCAATACGATTCGGCTCGAGATCAACAATCACCGCGAAGAGATTCAGGTGGTCAAACTGGTAGGCGGTAGTGACGGGTTCATTCGCCGCCCGTTTCTGTATATGGGGTTTCTCTATGGGCTCGCCGGTGGTGTCATGGCGGCACTCACCGTGACGTTGAGCCTGAGCCTGGTGGCGGCACCGACGCGTGTGTTGGCGCAGCTCTATGGCTCGAGCTTCAGTCTCGTGGGCCTGACCTGGGCCCAGACTCTGTTGCTGCTCGGCACTGGCGCCGTGCTCGGCTGGGCCGGCGCCGGGATCGCTGCGGCACGCCATCTGAGAGCGATAGAACCCAGATAAGATACTGTTTTACAAGAGGTTTAATTTCTCTAGACCAGGAACTTCACTAGGTCTTATCACTCTAACGTCGAGAGTGCTAATATCGCGCCCAGCTAAGGAGGCTGGTAGTTGTGACCACAGCAGTTGCGCTAAAAGATAACTTACTTCCGCTCAGCGGGCCGATCGGCAGCCTGGACCAATACATGGCTGCGGCTGCCGCGATCCCAATATTGAGCGCCGAGGAAGAATTCGAGCTGGCGACACGGCTCAGGGAGAACAACGACCTCGAGGCCGCTCAGACGCTCGTTATCTCTAATCTTCGCTTCGTCGCACACATCGCGCGAGGTTACGCAGGCTACGGGCTACCGATTGGGGACCTGATTCAAGAAGGCAACGTCGGCCTGATGAAGGCCGTCAAGCGTTTCGACCCGAACGTCGGCGTGCGGCTCGTGTCATTCGCCGTACATTGGATCCGGGCTGAGATTCATGAGTACGTTCTGAAAAATTGGCGGCTCGTCAAAGTCGCGACGACGAAGGCACAGAGAAAGCTCTTCTTCAATCTGCGCAAAGCGAAGAAGCATCTCGGTTGGCTGTCCAAGGATGAGACCGAAGCGGTCGCCAATGACCTCGGCGTCAGTGCCCGCGAAGTCACAGAAATGGAGAAACGGCTTTCAGGGCGCGATATCTCCTTCGATCCCGCACCTACGGAGAATGAGGAATACACACCGATGGCGTACCTGCCGAGCCCCGGCAGCGATCCAGCCGAGCTTGCGGAAAGCGACGACTGGCACGCCGACTCCCACGACCGCCTGAGCGAGGCACTCGACGAACTAGACGATCGGAGCCGCGACATCGTCGCGCGCCGCTGGCTGGCCGAGAAAAAAGAAACGCTCCATGAGCTCGCGGCCGAATATCAAGTCTCCGCCGAGCGCATCCGCCAGATCGAGGCAAAGGCCATCTCGACACTCAAGGGCTTCATGACCCCCTAAGCCCCCTCCTGCGAGACCGGCTGCCGATGCTAAGCTGGTGCAGCATGAATTCCGGAAAACTAGTCGCCGTCGTCGAAGATGAGCCCGCCATTCGGGAGAATTACACGGCTGCGCTACAGCGCAACGGCTACCGGGTCCAGGGGTACTCCAGCAGACCGGATGCGTTGAGCGCATTTGACACGCGTCTGCCGGATCTCGTCATCATCGACATCAACCTCGGCGAGGAAGTCGAGGGTGGTTTCGAGCTCTGCAGGGAACTGCGCGCGCGATCGGCTCAGCTGCCGATCATCATCCTGACCGCCCGCGAAAGCGAACTGGACATCGTCTCGGGGCTACGCCTCGGCGCGGACGACTATCTCACCAAACGCATCGGCTTGGAGCATCTGCTGGCGAGAGTGACCGCACTGCTGCGAAGGGTCGATGCGCTGACGAAACCGGGCGATGAGCCGAAGCTTCTGGAGAAGGGGTCCGTGGTACTGGATCTGGAACGGATGAGCGTCGCCTGGAAGGGGGACCCCGTCTCGCTCACGCTGACGGAGTTCTGGGTCGTCCACGCATTGGCACGCTATCCCGGGCATCTGCGAACGCGCGAACAATTGATGGCGGCCGCAAACGTCGTTCTTGATGACAGCACCGTGACTTCCCAGATCAAACGTATCCGCGCGAAGTTCACGGCAGTCGACCCCGACTTCACAGCGATCGAGACCGTCTACGGTATGGGCTATCGCTGGGTCGACGAGCAGGGCGCACGGCCGCCCTAGTGTCACTTCGTATTCAGCTTCTGGGCGTGGGGCTATTGACCCTGGCGCTTCCGTGGGCGGGGTATCGCTACGTCCAGGAGCTCGAAGGAGCGCTGCGGGATGGGCTGGAGCAGTCGTTGCTGGCAAGCGCGATAACGATGGCAGCAGCGATGGAGCTGCAGCCGCTCGCCGGGCCGGAGCAGACCGAGGAGATGGCCATCGAGAGCACCATCTACGCGCATCCCCTCGACACGCCACCGAGTATCGATGGGTATCGGAACGACTGGAGTTCGGCGGCGGACACCGTTCGTCCGCTGGGTAGCGCCGTCGAATACTGGGTCGGCCTGTACGAGCGCACGGCCTACGTGTTCTTGAGCGTGACCGATGAGGTCCTGATCTATCAAAGCGCGCCGACGCTGACGCCCTATGGCGATCGAGTCCTGTTACTGCCGGGCGGAGAACCCGACGGCTGGTTGCTGTTGCACAGTTCCGGCCCGGGAAGCCTGCGGTCACAGCGGACCGAGGCGCCGCTGTTCGCCCCGACGGCCCAGTATCAGGACCGCGTAACCGGCTACTGGCGAGAGACCGCCGGTGGCTACGACGTCGAAGCACGCTTGCCGCTCGATCTAGTCAACGGGCACTTGGGACTAGCCGTCATCGACGTCGACCACGCCGTCGTGCGAACCACCCCAGAAGCTGCGTTCGACGTCTCACTGCAGAGATCCTGGCAGGCGGCACCGGACCTCGGACCCGGAGCCTTCGTCTATCGCCCGCAGCACCTCGATGCGATCGGCGGCCGGTTCGTGCAACCCGGGAGGCGGCTGCGCGTCGTCGATCCGCTCGGCTGGGTGCTCTTCGATGGTGGCGCGATAGATCCGCTGAGCGATGACTTCGCCCCGTCCTCGCTCAGCCTGGCCGAACGTTTTTATCGTTTTATCCTCGCTCGAGTCGACGCACCGTATCAGGGCCTGGAGGACCCGCCCGGCCGTCTGGCCGACCCGACGTCGATCGCGGCACTTCGGGGCGACGCGGTCGCAGCGTGGTACGCCCGCGGACCCGACGCGAGTGCCGTCGTCGCCGCCGCCGCGCCGATCCGCGCGGGCGATGAGATTCGTGGCGCGGTGGTTCTCGAACAGAGCAGCGACTCGATACTGACGCTGACGAATGAAGCCCTGGTGAGGCTCATGAGTTTTACGCTACTTGCGAGCCTGTTGGTGGCGTTCGGGTTGCTGAGTTACGCGACGCTGTTGTCGTTCCGGGTTCGACGCCTGGCCCGTGCGGCCGAGTCGGCACTGAGCCCGGAAGGTGAGATCCGGCCGGCTCTGCCCGGCCGCCGCGCTGGCGATGAAATCGGCGATCTGGCGCGAAGCTTCACAGCGCTTCTGAATCGTCTGCGCGAGTACACCGAGTACCTGACGACACTGAAGGCGAAACTCGCGCACGAACTACGCACTCCGCTCGCCGTCGTCACGACGTCCCTGGATAACCTGGAACGCGAACCTCATCAGAGCGACTTGTCACCTTATCTGGCCAGGCTCAGAGAAGGCACGGATCGCCTGGACGCCATACTCGGCGCCATGAGTGAGGCCACGTTAATCGAGCAGGCCGTCACCGATACGGACCCAGAACTCTTTAGCGTTGGTACGGTCGTCGCGAGCTGCGTCGAGGCGTATCGTGACGTCTATCAAGATAGACGCTTCGAGTTGCACGATCGCGCGGTGGATGCCAGCGTCCTCGGCTCGGCGGACTTGATCGCCCAGATGCTCGACAAGCTGATCGATAACGCCGTGAGCTTTAGCCCCTCCGCGAGTACGATCACGATCGCGCTCACGAGCAACGAACGACACGTTGGGCTCCGCATAACCAACGTCGGGCCACCGCTCCCCGAGTCCATGCGCAACCAGCTATTCGACTCGTTGGTCTCCCTGCGCGAGGAACGCAGCGAGGGACGCCACCTCGGGTTGGGCCTCTATATCGTCGCGCTCATCGTAGACTTCCATCGCGGCGCAGTCCGTG
>JAZFPW010000020.1:0-4188 GCA_036444815.1 Gammaproteobacteria bacterium | reverse complement strand
GGCAGTCCAACGCCCACTCCTCGTCGCGCTCGAGCGCCGCAACGGCGGACTTCATCTGCTTCAGGAACCCCCGCAGTTCCTCCTGATCCTGGTCGTCGTGGCCCCAGTACTCCTGGCCGGCCTGGATACGGGTCTTCTCGAGGTCCGTGAGGTCGTCATAGACGGTCGCGAAGTCCTTCGGGGTCGGGAACGTCTCGAGCGGCGGGACCGAGCCACTAAGCAGCGTCTCCTGCTCCGGCGTCAGCTGCGCGTTGAGGGCATAGAGTTCGCCGACCTCCTCCTGCGTGAGTGGAAAGTCGACATCATCGGCGAGGGGTCCGGGGATCCACCCGTGGTTCCCGGCGGATTCGGCAACTTTGCGCGCCGCGTCCGACGGCGAGAGTTGCTCGCCCTGGACTTCGGAGTACTTGTACTCGCCTTTGACCGCGTTCAGCAACTCGCTCCAGAGCTCGTCGCGCTGCGTCTTCAGCGCGCTGCGCTTCTCGGTCAG
This sequence comes from Gammaproteobacteria bacterium, assembly GCA_036444815.1. Taxonomy (GTDB): domain Bacteria; phylum Pseudomonadota; class Gammaproteobacteria; order Steroidobacterales; family Rariloculaceae; genus SMWC01. Next base: position 3,698 of record JAZFPW010000020.1, on the reverse strand, counting down.
CTGCTCGATCTCCTTCACGAGCTTCGCCTCGCGCGTCGACGCCAAGTAATTGACAATACCCGTGATCGACTCTTCGAGTTGTTTGTTGCTCGCGTCGTCGGAGCTGAGAATACTGACACAGAGCGGCTGCAGCGGCTTCGCGAGCTGATTGCGCACGACACGCAGCGCCTTGGAAGCATGGCTCGTGACCAGGATCGACTTCTCCTGTGCGAGGTAGTGCCCAATCAGGTTGGCGATGGTGTGGCTCTTGCCCGTGCCGGGCGGCCCTTGCACCAGCACCGCACCTGTCTCCTCGACGCGCTGGATCACCTGCGCCTGCTCCGGGTTCGCGGGCTTGGTGAGCAGCAGATCGACGATCGGGGGCTCGCCGGTCTCTGCGTCTATCTTACTGGACTCGCGGTCGCTCTCGATGCCGACGATACGGAGCAGCGACTCGGGAAGCTCCCGGAAGCTCGGGAGTTCCTTCAGATAGTGCTCGATGTTTTCGCCAAGCCCCTGGTTACGGCTTCCGAGAAACAGGTGCGGCTGACGGAAGAGGTACGGGCCGGTGGCGTCCGGGATGTCCTCGCGGTCCTCGATGTACTCACCATCGGTCCAGAAACGATGTATGAAGTCCTTCAAGAAACCGCTCGTCCGCTCTCCGGCCAGCGGGTGGAAGTGCTTGTCCGCGATCGCGTCGGTCACGTACTGGATTGCGGTACCGCCGAGAGCGGCATGCCGCAGGAGCGGCACGTAGACTTCGGGATTGTCCTCGGTGTCAACGATGCAGAACTCGGGGACCGCCGCGTTGAAAAGCAGCTCGACGCGCTGAGTCAGGATTGGGTGTCGGATCTTTACGCCGTCCTGGTCGACGACGAGCATGCCATCGGCCAGGAACAGTTGATACTTCTCCGACTCACGGTCGAAGCGAGAACGCAGCTCGAACAGATCGGCGAAGACGCTCAGCGCCTCCAAGACCTTCCGCTCGCCCGACTCCCACTCGCGCTTGTGATCCATCCACTTGTCGAAAGCCTCGACGCGCTGATCGGAGTCGGAGAAGGGCTGACCCTTGAGCGTCTTCTTCACGATTTCGTCGGGATTGGCGTCCACACGGTCCCAGCCGGGCTTGAGCCAGTTCTTAATGACCACCGAAGGCTCGGGGCACTCGCTCTCGCGCGGGCGGCCGACCCTGAGGATGACGCCGCCGCGCGGCTCGTCTTCGGCCTGCGGGTCGCCCGGTCGGCCGAAGCTGTAGTCGGTGTGGACATAGGACGAGCGCGGGAGGCCGTCCAGCGGGAGGACCCATCCCCGATCCTCGAGGTTCACGATCGGGGGCGTCCGCACGCGGTGCATCTCCGCAAGGTACCGGAACACGCGACCGACTCGCTGCTTGGCGATCTCGAGGTCGTAGCTCATGGAAACGGGCACCTTTCCGGGATATATTGTCAAAAATGGTGTTCCCGCTACTCTAGGAGCTTTGGCTCCAGAGGGTCCAACGATTGGATCACACAATAATTCCCCGGACATGGCGCCGCATCGACGAGATTCGCGTCTCCAGCGCAGCCCACGCGTCAAAATCCGCCGAATTCATGGTGCCGGGCAAGCTCGAAAGATTGACTCTGTTCTGGACGATCACACCCACAAGCGTCGCTGGCGGTAAGTAAGCCCACCGGTCTTCCGCACGAGAACAATCATGTACAAACTCTATATCGCCAACAAGAACTACTCTTCATGGTCGCTGAGGCCGTGGATACTGATGCGGGCTCTGTCGATCCCATTCGAGGAGACGCTGGTTCCTTTCGAGTCGGGATCGAGCCGCGATAAGTTTCGTCAGTTTTCTCCGAATGCTTGCGTACCGTGCCTGCACGATGGTACGCACGTAGTGTGGGACTCCCTCGCTATTGTCGAGTATCTCGCGGAACGACACGCCGGCGTCTGGCCTGCCGACGTCGCCGCGCGCGTATGGGCTCGCAGCGCGGTTTGCGAAATGCATTCGAGTTTCGTCGACCTTCGGCAGTGCTGTCCGATGAATTGTGGCGTGCGTGTCGAGTTAGCGAAGACCGGCGAAGGGTTAGGTCTTGACCTCGCACGAATCGACGAGCTCTGGACTGAAGCTCTGTCGCGGTTCGGCGGCCCTTTCCTGACCGGGACAGATTTCAGCGCAGCAGATGCGTTTTTCGCTCCAGTGGTTTTTCGCGCTCAGACATACGCACTCACTTTGGGCGACGACGGTACTCGATACATCGAACACATGCTCCAGCACGCGTCAATGTGCGAGTGGTATAAGGCGGCCTTGCTTGAACCCTGGCGCGATCAGGCCCACGAAGAAGACGCCGCGGCGATTGGTCGCGTGCGTGCCGACCATAGAGCCTAGTCAAGACGCGCACTCTTCGTCGGAACCGCCTCGGCGGATAGTTTGGCTGACGCCAGACGAAGTTGCATCAGAAATGGATTCTGAATCCTGCGCGAATCACGACATCGTTCTCCAGGGCGGTGCCGTTCAGGTTCTGCATGACCGGTACTTGCACGCCGACCTCGGCGATCAGCTTTCTAGTCACGTATTGGATCCCCGGTGTGATGAATATCGTCGTCCCACCTGAGTCCCCGATCGAGCTGCCACTCTGCCTGCTTCGATCCTTATGGACTGCGTTGACTTCTAACACGCCATAGAGAAATGCACGGGTCTCTGAAGTCAGGGCGCCTGGCAAGAACCGGTGTTGGTACGAGAAGTCTAGGTGAATCTCGTCCCCCGCTTCGAACTCGTTCGCTTCTGAATTCGCCCGGTAGGACAGTTGTGCATCGATCCCGAAATCAGACGTCTGATACGAAACGACACCGCCGAGAAAACCATCCCAAGAACCCGTGCCAAGCTGAAGAGATACCGGTAATCGCCCAACGTCATCGAACTCATCGTCATCGCCCGTTGGTGCTTTGATGCCGGCGACTCCAGCCACGCGGAGCGTGCGTCCGCGCCAGTCCCGCTGGTATAACGTATAGCGCCCGAACAGGGTGACATCTCCAAGGCCGTCGCTGGAGCGCCCCACCCCGCCGGACATTGCCGCCTCTTTCTTCGTGTACGGCAGCACGCCGAAGAGCGCCAGCTTGGCGTTGACGCCGTAGGCAAGCACTGACACCAGCGACTGGCTATCGGACTCGCGTCCCAGGCCCAGCGCGTCATTGCCGGAACGCGACACGACGAGTTGTTCCCTAACGATAAACCGGCCTTCGCCGACCGGCAGTGCGGTGTTAAAGGTGATCGGTGCGGCAGTGGCTTGCCCAAACGCCAACGAAGCAACGAGGGGGGTCAATGCTCGTTGCGGGCTGATCATTCTTCGGGTACGTCGTCGGCTTCCTCAAATGACTGCAACGTGAATCCCGCATTCCCGACGATCTCGCGCACATTCTCCTCAGAGAGGCTCGCGTCCCCGTCCAGCCTGACGACAAAGAGGCCGTTGGCTAGATCGGACGTTACCTCTGCAACGTCCTTAAGGTTACTCAGATCCTTCTCTACCCCGTAGAGGCAGAAAAGTCAGGGCATGCCATGCACGACCACATGATACTGCCTGTCGGCCAGAGCCGCTGAGCTGCTCAACAGTATCAATGCTGTCGCTAGGAGTATGCGTTTCATAGAGCGTATCGCCTATTCGTCGAAATTCGAAGCCACACTACTTTGAGGGCCTGGCGCCTCATCAGTTCCCCAAGAATGAGCCCATTATAAT
>JAZFPW010000019.1:0-4606 GCA_036444815.1 Gammaproteobacteria bacterium | reverse complement strand
TCGATCGCGATACCGAGATAGTCGGCCTGCCGCTGCGTTAGTTCCTCTAGACGCACGCCGAGCTTATCGAGATGTAGTCGCGCGACTTTCTCGTCTAGATGCTTGGGCAGTGTATACACACCCAATGGATACCTGTCCGGATTGTTGAACAACTCGATCTGAGCGAGCGTTTGGTTCGTGAAACTATTCGACATCACGAAGCTCGGATGACCCGTCGCGCAACCCAGATTCACGAGCCGCCCCTCGGCAAGGAGGATGATGCTCTTGCCGTCCGGGAACGTTATCTTATGGACCTGGGGCTTGATCTCCTCCCATTCATACTGGCGGAGCTTGCCGACCTCGATCTCGTTATCGAAGTGACCAATGTTACAGACGATAGCGTTGTGCTTCATGCGCTTCATGTGCGCTTCGGTGATTACGTCCACACAACCGGTCGTCGTGACAAACACATCACCGAGCTCAGCGGCCTCGTCCATCGTCACGACTTCGTAGCCTTCCATGGCCGCCTGTAACGCGCAAATCGGATCGATCTCCGTGACGACGACGCGCGCGGCCTGGGCCCTCAGTGACTGGCAACAGCCCTTGCCGACGTCGCCGTAACCGGCCACGACGGCCACCTTGCCCGCGAGCATGACATCGGTGGCGCGCATGATCCCGTCCACGAGCGAGTGACGGCAGCCATAAAGGTTATCGAACTTCGACTTGGTCACCGAGTCGTTGACGTTGATCGCCGGAAATAACAACTCGCCTTGTTCCAGCATCTGGTAGAGCCGATGGACGCCCGTGGTCGTTTCCTCCGTCACGCCGCGGATGCCCTCGGCCAGCCGATGGAAGCGCTGTGGGTCATGCTGCAACGATTTCTTTAGTTGCGCGAATAGCACGCCCTCTTCCTCGGTCTCGGGCGTCTTATCGAGGACCGACGCATCATCCTCGGCCTGGTAACCCAGATGGACGAATAACGTCGCGTCACCACCGTCGTCGAGGATGATGTTCGGCCCATCGCCGTCCGGCCAGTCGAAGATCCGATCGACGTAGTCCCAGTATTCTTCGAGCGTTTCGCCCTTGACGGCGAAGACGGGTGTACCGTTCGCGGCGATCGCGGCTGCGGCATGATCCTGTGTCGAGAAGATGTTGCAACTCGCCCAACGCACCTCGGCACCCAAGGCTTCGAGCGTCTCGATCAGCACGGCGGTTTGGATCGTCATGTGCAAGGAGCCGGTAATGCGTGCGCCGCGCAACGGCTGGCTCGCCCCGAACTCCTCGCGCGTCGCCATGAGCCCCGGCATCTCATGCTCCGCGAGCACGATTTCCCTGCGGCCGAACTCGGCGAGACCGATATCGGCAACGACGAAACCCTTGTTCGCCGAGTCGATGGCTACTGCCTGATCAGTCATTATCCGTTACTCCGTTAGAGGCTCACCGAAACTGGCCTGGAATCGTTCCTGAAATTCTTCCCGAGTGAAGCGGTGGTTCTGAGTTCCGTGACATTCTATCTTAATAGCGCCCATCAGACTCGCGACGCGGCCGACGGTCGGCCAGTCGTAGCCGGCCATGAAGCCGAACAGCAACCCGGCCCGGTAGGCATCACCACAGCCCGTCGGGTCGCTAACGGTGGCCGGCTTGGCGGCTGGAATATCGAAGTCCGTTTCCGGCGTATAGATCGTGGAACCCTTCGCGCCGAGGGTCACGATCAAGCCTTTCACGCGTTGCTTGAGATCGCCGACATCCCATCCTGTGCGTTCTTTCAATAACTGCCACTCATAGTCATTAACCGTGACCCACGCCGCCTGCTCCACGAACTGACGTAATTCCTCGCCGCCGAACATCGGCAGCCCCTGGCCCGGATCGAAGATGAACGGTATCTCAGCGGCCGCGAATTGCGTTGCGTGCTCCAGCATCCCGTCTCGTCCGTCGGGAGAGATGATCCCGATGGTGACATCCTGCGCATCGGTGACACGGTTGAGATGTGATTCGTTCATCGCGCCCGGATGGAAAGCCGTTATCTGGTTGCCGTCCACATCCGTTGTGATAAACGCCTGAGCCGTGTAGACGTCGTCGATGAGCCGGATGTGATCTTGACGAATGCCCTGACGGTCCAGCCAGTCGCGATACGGCGCGAAGTCCTTACCGGCTGTCGCCATCGGCAACGGGTCCTGGCCGAGTAACTTCAGATTGTACGCAATATTTATGGCGCAGCCGCCAAACTCGCGGCGCATCTCGGGAACCAAGAACGCGACATTCAGGATATGAATCTGATCCGGCAGGATATGATTCTTAAACGAATCCTCGAACACCATGATGTTGTCATAGGCGATCGAGCCACAGATCAGGGCAGACATAACGAATCCTTGCTGGCGGGATAGAGCGAGCCTACGCGGCCGCGTCAATTTTCAACGCTTCTGCCTTCGCCGTGCTTTCCCATGTGAAATCGGCTTCGCTGCGGCCGAAGTGTCCGTAGGCCGCCGTCTGTCGATAGATAGGCCGGAGCAGGTCGAGCATCTGCAATATCCCATAGGGCCTGAGATCGAAGTGCTCGTGCACGAGCCTGTTGATCCGATCCTCGGAGATCTTGTTAGTGCCGAACGTGTGCACCATGACGGAAGTTGGTTCCGCTACGCCGATTGCATAGGACACTTGAATCTCACAACGATCCGCCAGACGAGCTGCAACAATATTCTTGGCGACATAGCGGGCTGCGTAGGCAGCCGCGCGGTCCACCTTGGAGGGATCCTTCCCTGAGAACGCGCCGCCGCCATGGCGAGCCATGCCACCGTAGGTGTCCACGATGATCTTTCGGCCCGTCAGGCCACAGTCCCCGGCGGGTCCACCGATAACGAAGCGACCGGTCGGATTGATGAAGTACTTCGTGTCTGCACTCAACCACTTCTCGGGCAGCACCGGCTTAACGATGCTCTCCATGACGGCTTCTTTCAGGTCATTTTGCGAGATGTCCGGATCGTGCTGCGTCGAGAAGACCACGGCATCCACCGACACCGGCCGCGCGTCTTCGTAGCGGAACGTCACCTGGCTCTTGGCGTCCGGGCGCAACCATGCGAGCTCTCCCGACTTCCTGACTTTCGCCTGCCGCTCCACGAGTCGATGCGCGTACACGATCGGGGCCGGCATCAGTGCGTCGGTTTCATTGCTCGCGTAACCGAACATCAAACCCTGGTCGCCGGCACCCTGCTCCTCCGGTGCGGCACGATCCACGCCCTGGGCGATATCCGGCGACTGCTCACCCAGCTCGTCGATGACTCTGCAACTGCTGCCGTCGAAGCCGACGTCCGAATTATCGTAGCCGATATCCAGCACCACCTGACGCACGAGCGTTTCGACATCCAGGCGCGCCGTCGTACTGATCTCTCCGGCCACGAGAACTAAGCCGGTCTTCGTCAGTGTTTCACAGGCGACCCGAGCGGAAGGGTCGTCCTTGATAGCGGCGTCGAGTACGGCATCGGAGATCTGGTCACACATCTTGTCGGGGTGCCCCTCCGACACCGACTCTGATGTGAATAGATAACTGCTGACCATTTACCGGGTTCCCGGGAATTTGTTAAGGCCGCTGATTTCGGAGCGGCGCCCATTGAAAGAGGGGCAGCTTGCCCAAATTGAGGACCCCGTGCAACTACTGCCTGACTTCGAGACTCTGCTCCACTACCATACTGCCGCAGGGAGGCGTTATGACCGCTGAACACCATCGACTGATCATTCTGGGATCCGGCCCCGCGGGGTATACGGCGGCCGTCTATGCGGCCCGCGCGGCGCTGGAACCCGTCATTATCACGGGCATCGAGGTCGGCGGCCAGATGACGACGACGACGGACGTAGATAACTGGCCCGGCGACGACGACGGAGTCCAGGGGCCGGAGCTCATGGAGCGCATGCGGCGCCACGTGGAGAGGTTCGGCACGCGCCTGATCTACGACCAGGTCAATACCGTGGAGCTAGGACAGCGGCCGTTTCGCCTCACCGGCGACAGCGGCGAATATACCTGCGACGCGCTCATCATCAGCACCGGCGCCTCGGCCAAATACCTGGGCCTGAGTTCGGAGGAAGCCTATAAAGGCCGCGGCGTGTCGGCGTGCGCGACTTGTGATGGTTTCTTCTTTAAAGAGCAGGCCGTCGCTGTGATCGGCGGCGGCAACACCGCGGTGGAAGAGGCGTTGTATCTCTCCAATATCGCTTCCGAGGTCACGGTGGTTCACCGCAGAGACGAATTTCGTGCCGAGAAAATCTTGAGCAAGCGTCTGCTCGATAAGACGACAGACGGTAATATCACCGTGCAGTGGAATCACGTGCTGGACGAGGTACTCGGTAACGACAACGGTGTCACCAGGATCCGGATCAAGGAAGCGCAAGGCGACGCGACGCAGGAAATCCAGGTACAAGGCGTATTCATCGCCATCGGTCACACGCCGAACACAGGGATATTCGAAGGTAAGTTGAAAATGGATGGCGGCTATATCATCGTCAACCAGGCGGGCGGTGACTTCGCCACCGGAACAAGCATCGACGGTGTTTTTGCAGCGGGCGATGTCGCCGACCCCATCTACCGGCAGGCCGTCACGTCGGCCGGCTCCGGTTGTATGGCGGCCCTGGATGCAGA
>JAZFPW010000018.1:0-8568 GCA_036444815.1 Gammaproteobacteria bacterium | reverse complement strand
TTAAAGAAGACTGACTGAGCGACGACGGCAACGAGTCGGCCTGAAGGGGCGACGCATGTTCAAGATAAGACGGGCGTTAGAGGAGTTCAGCGAACTCACGGGCACCGTCATCGCCTGGCTGACGATCATGATGGTGTTGGTCACGTTCACCATCGTCGTGTTGCGCTACGCATTCAGCCTCGGCTGGATATCGATGCAGGAGAGCGTGACCTGGATGCGCGCGGCCGTGTTCATGCTCGGCGCTGCCTATACGTTGAAGCGAGACGAACACGTCCGCGTAGACATCTTTTACCGCAGTATGTCCGTGCGGGGACAGGCCGTCGTGGACCTGCTCGGGACATTGATCTTTCTCCTCCCGATGGCCGTGTTTCTGGCCGTGTCGAGCTGGGACTACGTCTCCACATCGTGGGTCATCCGTGAGGCATCCCGCGAGGTCGGCGGCCTACCCTATCCGTTCGTGCCAATCCTGAAGAGCCTGATGCCTGCCACGGCCGGCATGTTGATTCTCCAGGGCATCGCGAATCTGCTCGGCGCGATTCTGATCCTGATGGGCCGAACTCCGTCGAATCCCGATCACAAGCTACCGGTGGGTGATCTGATTTAGCCATGGAATGGGTCGCCCTGTTGATGTTCGGCGCGGCCGTGATCGTGCTGCTTGCCGGTTTTCCCGTCGCGTTCACGTTGGGTGGCACCGCGCTGATCTTCGCGTTCACGGGAGCGAGCCTCGGAATATTCGACGCAGCGTTCCTGGGCACGATGCCGAACCGCGTGTTCGGCATCATGAGCAACGAGACGTTGATGGCCGTGCCGTTATTCGTCTTCATGGGCATCACGCTGGAGCGCGCGCGGATCGCAGACGCGTTACTCGAGAATCTGAGCGCGTTGTTTGGTGGGCTACGCGGTGGCCTTGGAATTTCCGTCACGCTCGTCGGCATGTTGCTGGCCGCGAGTACCGGAATTGTCGGCGCGACCGTAGTCACGATGGGGTTGTTGTCGCTGCCGACGATGTTACGGCGTGGCTATGACCCGGCCGTCGCGACCGGGACGATCTGCGCATCCGGCACACTCGGTCAGATCATCCCGCCATCGATAATTCTCGTCTTGCTCGGCGACGTCCTGTCCTCGGCCTACAGCCAGGCGCAGCTGAGTCAGGGGATCTTCTCGCCGGACACCGTGTCCGTGGGTGATCTGTTCGTCGGCGCCCTGATTCCGGGCCTGGGCCTGGTCGGCTTGTACGTGATTTATCTGATCGGCGTCGCGATCGTGAGACCGGATGCGATGCCCGCGAATCCGCCGGCGGGCCCGGGTGAACGAGTCAGCTTGATCCAGGTGCTGCTCGCGCTACTGCCGCCATTGACTCTGATCCTGGCCGTACTCGGCTCGATCATCGGTGGCTTCGCGACGCCGACCGAGGCTGCCGGTGTCGGCGCGGTCGGCGCGCTGCTGCTGGCACTGCCGAAGCGCGTATTCTCTATGGATCGCCTGATCGAAGTCATGCGGCGCACGGTGCGCGTGAGCAGCATGGTGTTCCTGATCCTGATCGGCGCGTCGTTCTTCTCGCTGGTATTTCGCGGCTATGGCGGCGACCGGCTGATTCAGGAACTGTTGCTGAATCTTCCCGGCGGAATCTTCGGCGCGATGTTCGCGGTGATGTTGCTGATGTTCCTATTGGGTTTCGTGCTGGATTTCATCGAGATCACATTTGTCGTCGTACCGATCGTCGGCCCGGTCCTGTTGACGATGGGCATAGATCCCGTCTGGCTCGGCGTCATGATCGCGATCAATCTACAGACCTCATTCCTCACGCCACCATTCGGTTTCGCGCTGTTCTACCTTCGAGGCGTGGCGCCGGAGAGCGTGGAGACCAGCGCGATCTATCGCGGCGTCATGCCGTTTGTCGCGATTCAGTTGCTGGCGCTGGCGCTGCTGGCGGTCTTCCCGGCGCTTGCGACCTGGTTGCCGTCCGTCGTCTACGGCCGCTAGCAGCCTGTCGGGTCTAGGCAGAATCTGTAGGCCGGTCTATCGGTCGCGGATAAGTAATATTTATCTCTATGCTAGCATCCCGGTAGATCAGGGACTTACAAGGGATGACGATGACCGGAAGACGATTCCGAGCGACGCTGATTGCCGGCGGCTTATTCGCCAGCGGCCTGACCGATGCACAGATGTATCCCCCAGGCTCCGATGAAGGAGTCCCGGGTGAGGAGTTGTATCGAGCGTGTGGCTTCTGCCACGGCGCGCAAGGACAGGGCCGGCAACGACTCGATGCCCCCGCATTGGCGGGCATGGAAGCCTGGTACGTCGAGCGGCAACTACACAACCTCGATAGCGGCGCCCGCGGCACGCATGCCGAGGATCTCCCGGGTCGACAGATGGTGCTGATCACCGGCATGCTGCGCAACGAAGCGACGATCAAGAATGTCGCGGCGTATATCGAGACGCTGACTCCGGGCGGACCTCTGGAGTCAAGGCCCAACGGCGTACTCTTCCCGCTCGAGCGCCCGTTCGTCTGGGAGTCTCAGTACGCCGAGCTCGATGCGCCCGAACCCGGGGACGCAGAACGCGGCCGATCAACGTTTCAAGTGACCTGCGCGCTCTGCCATGGCGCAGATGGCCTGGGCAACGAAGCGCTCGGCGGCAACAAACTGACTGATCTGCCGGGTTGGTACCTGGCTCGTCAGCTCAAATATTTCAGAGACGGCATCAGGGGGAGCGGCTCGGGCGACGTCTTCGGTATGCAGATGGCCGCGATGGCCAAGTTACTGACTAACGACCAGGCGATCGCCGACATTAATGCCTATATCGATACGCTGTAACACGGTATCGAGAACAAAGAATTTGGATAGTCATATGAACATAAAATTCTTTTCTACTTGCTGGCTGACGGCGATCGTCTTCGTGTCGACGTTACACGCTCAGACGCTCACCGAAGTGAAACTCATCTCGCCGTTGGAAGAGACGCGCGGCTGGTGTGTCGACCTGTTCGCGCATCTGACCGGCGGGTTGCCGATCGGCGGTTTTCAAGGCCACAACTGTTTTTCTTATATGGGTAACGGCGTGACCGAAGATCAGGGCTTCGACCTCGAACAAATCGGGGAGAAGGGCGAGATTCGGATCGTCTATTTCGACCGCTGCATGACGCTGCACGAGCCCAACCCGGGGTCGTTCGTGGCTGCCGAGCCTTGCAACGACGGTGAGGCGCAAACCTTCGAGTTTCAGGCGGACGGCCGGGTCCAGCCTGTCGCCTCGCTAGATCTGTGCTTGACGATGGGCCCGGACTCGGTTCCGGGTGGTGGCGGTGATCCCATTCACTTGATCCGGAGACTGTCTTTCGAGACCTGCGACGCCGAGAGCGCCGAGCGCCAGCGCTGGGAACTGCGAACGAAGTACGAAGGACCCGAATCGCCGGTGTACGACAGGCCGTATTAGGACGACCCGGCTTCTAGGGAAGCAGCTCCGAATACGCCACCGCTCGAGTTTCCGGCCGATATCCGGCGGCCGTGCCGCATCGTTGCGCTACGGCTGAACGACCGCGATCTGATAAAGCCACGGCCAGTTCTTGCCCGTCACATAGAGTCGGTCTGTCTCCGCGTCGTACGCGATGCCGTTCAGGACGTCCTCGGACGCGCGCCGAGATCGCGGATATAACCCGCTCAGGTCGATCCAGCCCAACACCGCGCCGGTCTCGGGCGATATCCGCGCGATGCGGTCTTGATACCAGAGGTTGGCCCAGATCTCGCCGTTGATGTATTCGAGTTCGTTCAGGCTGCCTACGGGCTGACCATCGGCCAGTACGACCAGGCGTCTTACGACCTCGAACGTCTCCGGATTGTGGAAGCGGATCGCCGCCGAGCCGTCGCTGACGATCAGATGCGTCCCGTCATGTGTCAGCCCCCAGCCCTCACCGTCGTAGCGATACGCTCCGACGCGGTCGAAGGTCTCGACGTCATAGACTAGTGCCAGATTGTTCTGCCAAGTCAACTGATAGAGGCGCTCGCCGAAGATCGTTATCCCCTCGCCGAAATAGGCGCTACTCAACGCAATCTGCTTCTCTACCCGGCCGGTAGCGAGTTCGAGTCGTCGTAGTGTGGATTCGCCATACTGGCCAGTGCTCTCGTACAGTCGGCCGTCGTGGATGACCAAGCCCTGTGTGAAGGCAGTAGGCTCAGGCGGTATCGTGGCGACGATCTCGTACGTCCAGAGCTCCGTTTCGCCGTTCGCAGCGAACTGGGCCCACGCCGTCAACACGATGATGCCGGCGACCAGCAGCGTGCCGATAGCGGCGCGGGCTTTACGCGAATGGAGCATGGTTCTCGACAGCGCGACTCACGGTCCGGCTAGTGTAGATTAAAGTCGGCCGCCGTTGTCGGGGCGTCGCGGGGGACGCGACGCTATCTGAAGAAAGTTGAAGTCGATTGACCGGCCGAACCGTGATTCGGTAGGCTCGGCCAACACCCAGCTCACCGGGAGACCCGAGATGGTCACACGACGCACACTGCTCAAGGAGACCGCAGCCGCGGGCACCGCCCTGGCCTTGTTGCCGCGGCTGCTCCAGGCTCAATCGGGCGCAGATATCATCACGCGAGCGATTCCCTCATCGGGTGAAGAACTGCCGATGGTCGGGCTCGGCAGCTCAGCGACGTTCTCGTCCATGGCCCGCAGCGAGGACACGAGCGCGTTGCGCGAGGTCTTGCTCGCCCTGATCGATAACGGCGGCACGGTGTTCGATACCGCGCCGGGTTACGGGGTCGCAGAACGAGTTGCCGGCGGGATCGTCACCGAACTCGGAGTTCAGGAGCGCGTGTTCTGGGCCACGAAGGTCAACGTCCAGCGGCGGCGGAGTACGGCGCCCGCCGACCCTGCTGCCGCCATGGCACAGATAGAGCGGTCGTTCGAGATCATCCGCAAGCCCGTCATCGACCTGATCCAGGTACACAACCTCGGTGACGTGCCCACCCAGCTCGGCATCCTGAAGGAACTAAAAGACGAGGGCCGGGTGCGTTACATCGGCGTCACTGCCACGAATTCATCTCGCTATCCGGAGCTCGCGCAAATCATTCGTGACGAGCCGATCGACTTCATCGGTGTGGACTACGCGGTCGACAATCGGGGAGCTGCGGACATGATTCTGCCGCTCGCTCAGGATAACGGCGTCGGCGTCATGACCTACCTGCCGTTCGGCCGTAGCCGCCTGTGGCGGCGCGTGGCCGGGCAAACGGTTCCGGAGTGGGCGGAAGAAGAGTTCGATGCCAGCACCTGGGCGCAGTTCTTTCTAAAGTACATCGCGACCAATCCCGCCGTCACGGTAATGACGCCGAGTACGAGCAAGCCCGTCAACATGGTAGATAACCTGGGCGGCGCCATCGGCCGACTACCCGATGCGGCCATGCGACGACGCATGGAGGAGCTCGTCGACGCACTACCCGCAGCTTAGCCCGATGGCGATGTTCGGCGGCGGCATCGCGATGGTCGTCGGCACTCCCGCGCTCGCGTTGGTACTCCTGGTTTTTCTGAAGATCACGATCGATTTGCTCGCGCACCGGCAAGATAGCGGGGCGGTTGATCGGGCCGAAGAACTCGTATTCTGAGCGTTCAGGTCGTGTATGCTTCCGGGGCCTGCCGGAGGAACTCGCTAGCAGCCGTCGGGGCGCGTCCACTAACTCGAAGAATAAGACGTCAGGAGATCGACATGAAGGGCCTTTCAATCGCCACCATCGCTCTTTCGGGACTTGCGCTCGCCGCATGTCAGAATGCGGACGACATGTCCGCGGAAGACTCGCCGCCGATTGCGGGCACGGTCGAGCAGGCACCGCCCATTGCGGTAGCGTCGCCTGCAGCAGCGGGGCCGCAGACCACGACCCAGGCATCGCTGCTGAGCGAGTCGAACTGGGCCGTGCTATTCGCCGGCCACGACCTGACCAGCTTCGATCCGTTAGGCGACGCCCAATGGAACATCATCGACGACTATGTGGAAGCCGATGGCTACACGGGGAGCTTTTTAGTCAGCAAGGGTTGGTACAGCGACTTCCATCTACGCGTCGAGTTCTGGCCAAGTCCCGAAGCCAACAGCGGTATCTTCATCCGCTGCGATGACGCCGGCGCCGTCAGCGCAACGGGGTGCTACGAGATCAATGTCTTCGACACGAACGAGAATCCAGAGAATCGAACCGGCTCGATCGTTAACCACGTCCCGCCGATGGCGACCATAGTAGCTGGCGGGCAGTGGAATACTTACGACATCGTCGCCGAAGGCTCACGCATCGTCGTGACCCTGAATGGCACGGTCACGGCGGAGCTTGACGACGATAGTCATCCGTCCGGGGCGTTCGCCTTGCAGAACAACGGCGGCCTGATCAGATTCCGTAATGTCCGGTTGCGGCCGCTCTAAGCCAGCGGTGCTCCTGAAGACGTGCGAGATATTATGGATGTGACGTCCGCCTGGACGACGCACTAGCAGTTCGTTAGCTGAGGGCTCGAAATTCCGGTGGAGTCAGCGTGTCTCGCCCGTCGGCGCCGATCCAGGCGTAAAGATGGCGTCATTCGATGATAAATTTGCCGTTCATCAGGACGAAATGGCCAGGGAAGGAACAGAAGAACGTGTAGTCGCCGCCGGGCTCCAGTCCAGAGAGATCGAACGTCACGGTCGTCTCCTCGCCGCCGCCGATGAGTTCGGTCTCGGCGATGACGCGGGGATCACCGGCGGGCATGTAACCCGGTGGGCCTGCAGCCTGTCCGGCCGCAGCGACGGGCATGTAGTCGGCCGTCGTCGTCAATACCCAGTTGTGGCCCATGATATTCGCTGGGAGCATGCCCACGTGTCTCAGCGTGACCGTCACTTCCTCGCAAGCGGCACTGACACGCATCTCGGCGAGGTCGAATTGGAGCAGGTCGTTGCCCTCGATAGTCTGGGCACACTCCTGACTCCACGCGGTTCCGCACAGCATCCAGCCTGCCAGTGCGAAGATGGCAAGATTCGTTTTCATTCGATTATCACTCCGGTCCCGGAGACCCGGGATTTCAGCGGGCAGAATGTTAGCAGAACCGTGCTTCAGAGGTAATGGCCCATGGGTCCGGCCTGTTGCGTCTTTTGCTTACACCGGCGCGAGGAGCTAGAGCGCCGTCGTGCGGATGTAAGCCTGCTCGGAGATCTGCTGCCAGGGTCGGGAGTGGCCGAGAAAAGTCCGGTATGAATCCCAGACCTTGGCTACGAGCGGATCGCGGGCGGCCAGGTCGTCGATGACCTGTAACGAGAGTACCTTCAGGTGCGTAAGCACATCGTCGGGGAAGGCTCGGATCTCTACGGTCTCGTCCGCTGCAATCTGCTCGAGCGCGGTCGAGTTGCGGGCATTGAACTCGGAGATCATGTCCAAATTCGCTGCCTGACACGCGACCCGAACGATCGCCTGCAGGTCGGCGGGTAGCGCGTTGAAGGTTTCGAGATTCACCATGCACTCCAACGTGGGGCCGGGCTCGTGCCACCCGGGGTAGTAGTAATAACGAGCCGCCTGATCCAAGCCGAACGCGAGGTCGTTATACGGCCCGACCCACTCGGTCGCGTCGATGCTGCCTGTCTGCAGTGCCGTGAACAGCTCCGACCCAGGCAGAGTGACGGGCGTGCCGCCTGCCCGCCTCAAGACCTCGCCGCCGATCCCGGGGAGACGCATCTTCAACCCCTTTAGATCTTCGATGCTGTCGATCGGCCGGTTGAACCAACCGCCCATCTGCACGCCGGTGTTGCCAGCCGCGAACGGCTCGAGGCCGAACGGCCGGTAGACTTCCTGCCAGAGTTCCATGCCGCCGCCGTAGTAGAGCCAGGCGTTCATCTCGTGGGCGTTGAAGCCGAACGGGATGGAGGTGAAGAATTGCACGGCCTCGGACTTGCCGCGCCAGTAGTAGGAGCCGCCATGGCCGAGCTCGGCGGTGCCACTCGATACCGCGTCGAATACCTCGAACGCGGGGATCAGTTCTCCGGCCGCATAGACCTGAACCGCGATGCGCCCGCCACTGAGCTCTTCGAGGTAGCGCGCGAGCGTGTTGGCGCCGGTCCCGAGCCCGGGGAAATTCGGCGGCCAGGTCGTGACCATTTTCCAGGAATAGCGCTCCCGGCTGAGGGTCGTCGCGATACCGCCCTGATTCTGTGGCGTGCAGGCGGCAAGTGCCGCGCCGCCGCCCACGGACGTGATGAATTCCCGTCGTCTCATTCGGGCGAGCCCTTTTCCGTCGGAGGGCCGTCACTAATACCAGACTAGCCCGTCAGCGCCTAGTCTCGATATCGAGCCCCACAATCAGGCCGGAAGAGTACGAAAAAATCCACACTATTCCCACATTCAAATAAAACTCAGAATAGTGGGAAATAACTTCCCCTAAAGCGCGAAAATGTACCTAATGGCGATGAGATTTGGAGAAATGGCCTGAAAAAGAGAGTATATCCGGCCAAATTGTGGCTCGGACGTGCCCGAGGCGCGCGGACGCACCGGCGCCGATCCGGCTCGAAACGCAGCGGTCTGGCGGTTGCCGCATCGGTCCCGGTGGGTCACAGTAGGCGCCCGTTAAGGAGCGTCGATGATC
>JAZFPW010000017.1:0-4279 GCA_036444815.1 Gammaproteobacteria bacterium | reverse complement strand
TCGACGTCCTATCAGGATTTCGCCCGGGAGACATACTCGCCGGTACGCGTATCGACCTTAACGACCTCGCCTTGCTCGACGAATAACGGCACACGCACGACCGCGCCGGTCGCAAGCGTCGCCGGTTTCACGCCACCCTGAGCCGTATCCCCCCGTACACCCGGATCGGTCTCTGTGATTCTGAGTTCGACGAAGTTGGGCGGCGTGACCAATAATGGCACGCCATTCCACAGCGTCACGCTGCAGACATCTTCTTCTCTGAGCCATTGCCTGGCCTCTGCGACGGCTTTCTCATCTGCCGGTAGCTGCTCGAAAGTATCGGCGAACATGAAATACCAGAACTCGCCATCGGAATACAGATACTGCATATCCCGCTCGACGACATCGGCTGCTTCGACAGACTCACCGGACTTGAAGGTCTTATCGACGACCCGACCTGTCTTCAGGTTGCGAATCTTCACGCGATTGAATGCCTGGCCTTTGCCCGGTTTGACGAACTCGTTTTCCACGATCGCACACGGATCTCCGTCCATCATGATCTTCAATCCACCACGGAATTCATTGGTGCTATAACTCGCCATCGATCTCTTGCTTGCCCCGTTAGTGGAAGTGACCGCGTGGTCGCGATCTGCGCCATAAACCGGGCGATAATACCGCCAAGCACCGCGGAAACGAACTGATTGTCGTGACTAGGCCCAGCAGCATCCCGATACCAACTGAGTCCTCAACGTCGCCGCGTTGGCAGCATTCGCTGCGCGACGCCGTCAGGGATGTGCATGAGCTCCTCGAGATTCTGGATCTGGACCCGCTGGATACCAACTGGTTGCAGCCTGGCACGGACGAGTTCCCGGTACTGATACCAAGAGGCTTCATCTCGCGCATGCGTAAAGGGGACCCGGACGATCCGTTACTCCGCCAGGTGCTGCCGGCCAGGGACGAGCGCGCGGAGCACCAAGGGTTTTCGCGAGACCCACTGTTAGAGATCCCCCTGGCGCAAGCCGGGGTCATCGAGAAGTATCCGTCACGGGCGCTACTCGTCACTACCTCGGCGTGCCCGGTGCACTGCCGCTATTGCTTTCGGCGTCACTTCCCCTACGAGACTCAACTGGCATCGCGAAACGACTGGGCCGACGCGGTGACCGCGCTCAAGAGCAGTGCCGATATACGCGAAGTGATCCTGTCCGGCGGTGATCCGCTAAGCCTCTCGAATCGTCGTCTGCGGCAACTGATCTCGGAGCTCGAGACCGTTGAGCCGGTCACCACGGTCCGCATTCACAGCCGGTTCCCGATCGTTTTACCGGAGAGAGTCGACCGGGAGCTGCTTGCGCTTCTGCGGCAGACACGTCTCAGAACCGTTCTCGTCGTGCACTGCAATCACGCGAATGAGATCGACGCGTCCGTCAGGACTGCGCTACTACAGGTCCGTGCCACCGGCACCACATTATTGAATCAGTCGGTACTGTTACGCGGCATCAATGACAACGTGGATTGCCTGGAGTCACTAAGCTACCGGCTGTTCGACTCCGGCGTTCTGCCCTATTACCTGCACCGGCTCGACCGCGTGGCAGGGGCAGCCCACTACCAGGTAGAGGACACCAAGGCGTTACAGCTGATCGCTGATCTGAGAACAAGGGTCCCGGGCTATCTCGTGCCCAGGCTCGTTCAGGAGATACCGGGCGAATTAAGTAAAATACCTTTGGCCTGATTCACCAAAAAGTCATCTGTGACCCCCGTCCGTTCGTGGCCATGTCGGAGTGCTAGAATTTGCTCCCTCTCGCCCCTCTAGCGCTGATCTCGCTACAAGGACGTAGTACGAATGAGTCAGGAGAACGTATCCTTAGTGGTACTAACAGACCGCGAAGAGAACGTCGAATTTATCAATCGAACGCTCCGCGATGCTGGGCATAAGGTCCGGTGCCACTGGATCGATAGTATCGATCGCGTGCCTGAGGCATTGGAGAAGTATTCTCCCGAGCTATTGTGGCTGTTTCACGACGGTAAAGCAGCCAAGATAAAACGAGTTGCTAAGTGCCGCGCCAGTGTTCCGCCGATCGTGCCTCTTCTGGTGGTCAGCGAAAAAGTCGATGAAGCAGCTATTGCGAACGCCATGTTGGCCGGAGCTCAGGATCTGGTCTCCGTCAATCACGTGGAGCGCTTGCGCTCTGTAGCCGAACGGGAATTGCGTGCCTTCCAGCTGGAACGGGCGTTGAATACGACCATCCTCTCCGCGGCCCAGGACCGCAGGCAACTCACCGACTTGAAGGCGGGGACGGAGGATGCGATCGCCTGTGCCCAGGAAGGGATTCTAGTGGAGACGAATCTAGCGTGGGCGCAACTGTTCGGCTACGACGACGGCAAAGCGATGCAGGGCCAGCCGATCATGGATTTCTTTAAGCCCCGCAGCCGGACCGCGCTGAAGGGTGGACTCGTCGCGTGCACGAAAGAGCACTGGGGCTCCGAGCCGCTCAAAGTGACCGGCGTTACCAAAGACGGCTCGGCCGTTCCGCTGGAGGTGTGGCTCGAACGATCGGTCTTCGAGGGCGAGGCAGCCGTAAGAGTCGTTGTGCCCAGCAGCAAACATCAATCCACCGCCCCCGAGCAGCTCGTCGACCGGACCGTGCATCGGGATCCGGCCACCGGACTCTATCACCGTCGGCACTTCCTCGACTTGCTGACGCAACGTCTCCAGTCGAACCCCCGCGGCGGCATCCGGGTGCTCGCCTATTTGCGCCCGGATAAGTTCGACGAGATCAAGGACAACGTCGGGCCGCTCGCCAGCGAGGATATCCTTGTGCAGCTGGCCGACGTCGTTCGTCGACTGACGCAAGCCAACGACCTGTCGGGACGCTTCGGCGGCGTCGTCTTTACCATGCTACTGGAACGCGGAACGCTGCGGGACGTGGAGACCTGGGCGGAGAACGCCATTACGACAATCGGGGAGCACCTTTTCGAGATCGGCCAGAAGACCGTCTCTGTCACCTGCTCACTCGGACTGTGTGAAGTATCAAATGGCGTCGAGGGGCTTGAGACGGCGCTCATCGACGCGGAGAAAGCCAACAACCGTGGCCGGAGGAGCGGCGGCAACCAGGTGGTGCTGGCCGAGCTGTCCGACGAGTCTGCCCGCATCAGACGCTACGATCTCGTCTGGGTGGAAAAGATCAAGTCCGCTCTGATGAACGATCGCCTCCGGCTCAAACACCTGCCGATTGTCAGCCTTCACGGCAAACAAGGAACCCGGTTCGATACCGTGCTTCGCATGCTCGATGAAGACGGCGAGGAGGTGCCGGCTACGGAATTCATGCCGGTCGCCGGGCGACACGAATTGCTCCGGCCGCTCGATCGTTGGGTAATCGGCGCCTCAATAACGTTCTCCCGTGAACAGAAACCCGACCAGCTCTTCGTCAAGCTCTCTAGTAATTCCGTGGTCGACAAGTCACTGCTGGAGTGGCTCAAGAGGGAGGTCGAAGGGAGTGACGTCAACACGAGCAGCATCTGCTTCCAGGTCAGCGCAGAAGACATTACCCGCAATCTCAACCAGGCCAAGATACTCGTCGCGGGACTATCGTCGCTGGGCTTCTCGTTCGCGGTGGAACATTGCGGCGTCGGCCGCGACCCACTGCAGATACTCCACAATATTCCGATGCAGTATCTGAAGATCGATGGCTCCTTGATGCAGGGCATCTCGGAAAACCTGTCACATCAGGAGATCGTGCAGAGGTTTATTGACGAGGCGCGCCAAAAGGGCATCGCGACGATTGCAGAACGCGTCGAAGACGCCAACACAATGGCCATCCTATTCCAGCTCGGGGTGAGCTATATGCAGGGCTACTACGTGCAGGAAGCTGAAGTCGTGTTGGAAGCCGAGACCCCGAAGGAGCCGACCTTCGAGTGGGTTCCCGAAGAACGGAGCGCCGGCTGACCAGCGAGCGTCAATCCGGGAGGAGCCGGTCCACTTTACGCCAGCCTCGTGGCAACGCGCTGCCCCGCCTGCCCCGGCTCGCGAAATAGTGGTCGAGGTCCTTAGGCTTCAGCGTCATGTGCCGATCTCCTGAGATAATCTGCAGCGCCTGATCCTGCGCCAGCACGCAGATAGCCGCCACCTCGACATCCGATTTCGCGGGCAGCCCCTGAATCTTGTTGCCCTTGCCGCGTGCAAGCTCCGGCAGCTCTTCGACATCGAACAATAGTAGCCGCCCGTCAGTCGATACCGCGGCCAACACGCTCCCCGCTTCCCCAACCGCGGCGGCAGGTATGACCGACGCACCCTTCGGAACCGTCA
>JAZFPW010000016.1:0-6095 GCA_036444815.1 Gammaproteobacteria bacterium | reverse complement strand
GGAACCAATCGGCGATCTCCTCGAAATTCTCATCCCGGGCAGCCTTCGCCATGCCGGGGTACATGTCCGTGTACTCGTGCGTCTCACCGGCGATCGCTGCCTTCAGGTTCGCAGCCGTCGGGCCGATCGGTAGTCCCGTGGCAGGGTCACCGACGACTTCCAGGTATTCCAGGTGCCCGTGCGCGTGGCCTGTCTCGCCCTCCGCGGTGGAACGGAAGACTGCAGCCACGTCGTTGTAACCCTCGACATCGGCTTTCGCCGCGAAGTACAGGTAGCGGCGGTTGGCCTGCGACTCGCCAGCGAACGCGTCCTTGAGGTTTTTCTCGGTATTACTGTCCTTTAGATCCATTTGTCTTCCTCCCGATGAAGAGACGGTTAGTTCGTTGTGTCGCCGCCTGTGCGCCTTCTATAGAGCCTCCGGAGAACCCGGTTTAGACTGAGTCTAATTCTGAAGGCTAATGTAATGCGGCCCTGCAGACGTGTCAACAGGCGGACCGCGTGGTGTTTGACCGGGTCAGGCACGCTGTGTACCGTGGCGCGATTACCGTGACGGCTGGGGATGATGGCGGCAAAACAGAATGTGGGCGTGAGCGGGCTGGAGAAGTCTCTCGAAGAGCTCGAGTCGCTGGTTAACCGGCTCGAGAATGAGGAGCTGCCGCTCGCGGAAGCACTTAAAGAATTCAAACGCGGCGTGAAACTCACGCGAGAATGCCAGACGACGCTCAAAGAAGCCGAGCAGACAGTCGAGATCCTTCTGAAGAAAACCGCCGACGGCGACCCCGAGCCCTTCGAGCCCAGCGGCGACGACTAGCCGTCTTGGGCGTCAGGTGACGGTCGCGGTGAGATCGACGCCTTGGAGGCGCTCGACCAATGAGCGTAGGAACATCTTGTTGAAGCGCAGCTGAGTGCCGGCAGAGGCCTGCTCGAGTAGCGTCGAACTGATCCGGATGAGCGTGACCGTTTCGTCGGCGATGATCGTGGCCGTGCGCCTGGCCCCGTCGACGTAGCTGGTTGCACCGAAGCAATCGCCCGGACTCAGAATCCCAACGTCCGACCGGCCCGATTCGACCAGAACATCGCCACTCACGATGATATAGAAACGATCATCGAGCTCACCCTCTCGAAAGATTTCCTCTCGGGACGAGTAATCGTGCCACTCGCCGGCACGCAGCACTTCCCAGATCTCCGAATGAGAGAAGTCGTGAAAGAAACTAAGTCGACGCAATAAGTCGAACTGCTGCTGCTTGTCGATCCGCTCGTTGTGGGTCCGCAGCTGCTGATGAATCTTTGTCAACGCCACCGCAAATTCCGCGCCCGTCGGATAGCGCATGTTCGCGTCCTTCTGTAATGCTTTCGCGGTCACCTGTTCCAACTCCTCGGATATATCCGAACGCAACGAGTGTATTGGCGGCGGCGTAGCGTAGACGATCTTGTGTAGTAATTTGGCGAGGTTGTCCGCCCTGAATGGCCTGAATCCCGTTAGTAACTCATACATCACAGCGCCTAACGAGTAGATGTCTGTGCTCGAAGTTATATCAGCCGCCTGGACCTGCTCCGGCGACATATAGCTGGGTGACCCCGCGATGCCCTCGATTCGGGACACAGCCGAATCGGTGACGAGCGCGATACCGAAGTCGATGATCCGGACGTCATTGTCGAGCGTCAGCATAATATTCCCGGGCTTCACGTCCCGGTGAATGACGCCACGACTGTGCGCGTAATGGAGAGCCTTCGCGCATTTGAAAACAATCTCAACTACATCATCGACCCGCAACAAATTGTCGGGCCGGCAGTAAGCAGACAAGGTCCTGGCGCCGTGGATCGGCTCGGTAACGACGTAGTATCT
Source organism: Gammaproteobacteria bacterium (assembly GCA_036444815.1). Lineage (GTDB taxonomy): Bacteria > Pseudomonadota > Gammaproteobacteria > Steroidobacterales > Rariloculaceae > SMWC01. The sequence goes on along the minus strand of JAZFPW010000016.1, from coordinate 4,249 downwards.
ACCTTCTTCTTCGCCGGCATCGTAAACGGGGAGAATGTTTGGATGTTGCAGGCGGCCCATCATCTGGGCCTCGTTATAGAACATCTTCCGAGTCGCTTGGGCCCTTTTCTCGTCGTCCTCGGCCTCGACGTCATAGATCTTGATCGCAACGTCGCGGCCGTAGTAGGGATCATGCGAGAGGATTACCCGGCCGTTGCTACCCCGCCCAAGATCCTTGATGATCTCGTACTTACCGATACGCTCAGGAAGGTTGGGTCCGGAGGTGCTCGTCGATGTTGCTTTGGCAGTGGCCTGGACCATATCAGAATATCGGAATTGATCTCGCCAACAGAAGACAAGCCGTTGCCATAGCGGCTGCCACAATGTCGTCCAGCATAATGCCGATTCCCCCGTGCAATCTGTGATCTAGATCGCGGATCGGCCAGGGCTTGGCGATATCAAAAAACCGAAATAGAACAAAGGCTGCAAGCAGCCAGAGCGGATCCGAGGGCAGCAACAGGCACGTAGCGAGAAACCCTACGATCTCATCCCAAACGATCGCCGGATGGTCGTGACACTGCAGTCGGCGTGCACTCTCGCCGCAGATCCATACTCCGATGACGAACAGCGCCGCGATCAGCGCGGCCTTCGCCTGCCAGGGCCACCCCGTGATCAGCCACGCCGGCGCGACGGCGATCAGCGTCCCAGCCGTACCAGGCGCCTTCCGGAAGAGCCCGGCGCCGAAGCCGAGCGCAAAGAAGTGAACGGGCTGCTTGAGCAGCGATGCCGATAGTCTCGGAGCCGGCATACTCAGAAATGATTGTGCCCGGCGTAGCCCGGGCTGAAGGGTTCGCCGCCACGGCGACATTCAACCCCGGCGCCGGACACGAGTTCGCCGATCCGGCGAGCGCTCGCGCCGCTCGCTTCCAGCGCAGCCTCCACGGCTTCAGCCTTCGCCGGCGCCGCCGTGAAGCACAGCTCATAGTCGTCGCCCCCGCTAAGCGCATAGGCGTGCGTCGTCCGCGGTGGAAAGAGCGCGAGCAACTCGGCCGAGATTGGAAGCTGCTCGACGTCGATGATTGCACCGCAGCCGCTAGCCCGGCAGATATGGCCGAGGTCTGCGATCAACCCATCGGAGACGTCAATCGCGGCGTTAGCGATCGGAGCCACGGCCCGGCCCGCCGCGACCCGGGGGTTGGGCCGATAAAACCGCTCGACCAGTGCGCGATGCTCCGGGCCGGCGTCAACGGCGTCCTCGTTGATCAGCGCCAACCCCGCCGCCGCGTCGCCTAAAGTTCCGGTGACATACACATCGTCACCGACATGAGCGCCACCACGAGTCAATAGCCCGTTCGTTTCTACCGACCCGATCAGATGGAGCGTCGCACTCAACGGCCCTCGCGTCAGATCACCGCCCACAAGGCTGACTTCGTGAGCTGCGGCCAACTGGAAGAATCCCGTCGTGAAGCCCTCAAGCCACTGCTCGTCGGCAGCGGCAATGGTCAAGGCCAGCGTGCACCAACGCGGCTGCGCGCCCATAGCCGCGAGATCGCTTAGATTGACCGCCAGAATTCGATGACCGACCGCATCGGCCGCGGTCTGCTCCGGAAAGTGCACACCCTCGACCAGTGTGTCCGTTGTCACCGCAAGCGGCCCGGACGCATTCACGACTGCCGCATCGTCTCCAATCCCCACCACGACATCGGGATCTTCGACAGGCAGAGTAAAGAAACGCTCGATCAGCTGAAATTCGTCTCGACTCACATCAGGCTCCGCTGACGGAATGACTCCGGCCTTCGATCACGCCCGCGGCTCTATCCAAAACGGCATTGACGAAGCGGAAGCAATCCGGCGACCCGTAGCGCTTGGCGAGTTCTACGGCTTCGTTGATTACGACTTTGGTGGGCACGTCCGGACGGCTGTTGAGTTCCTCGAGCCCGAGCAACAAGACGGCCCGGCCGACTACATCTACCGTCTTGACGTCTCTGTCCGCCTGAGTCGTGATCAGCGAGTCCAGACTCGTGACGTTGCCGATTACGGCCGCCAGCAGCTCCCGGAAATAGCTTCTGTCGACTTGTGGGTACTCCGGTGCCAGCTCGAACTGTTCCAGGAGCTCCGGGAGGTCATGCCCCCCCAGTTGCCATTGATAGAGCGCCTTGATCAGCAGGTCACGGGCTCCTCGGCGAGCGCGCACCGAACTACTGTCCTGATCCGGCATTCCGAGCTAGTGCTCCATCCGCCGGAGCAGCGTAGCCATCTCGATGGCTGCGAGCGCGGCGTCTGCGCCCCTGTTGCCGGCCTTGGTCCCAGCCCGTTCGATCGCTTGCTCGATAGTGTCCACGGTCAGTACGCCATAGCCCACCGGAATCTGATGCGTGGTGCTGACCTGGCCAACGCCACGGCTCGCCTCCCCTGCGACGAAATCGAAATGCGGCGTCGCACCGCGAATCACGCAGCCCAGCGCGATCAGCGCGTCGTGCCGTCGACTCGTCGCCAGCTTCTGCAAGGCCAGAGGTGTCTCGAAGGCCCCAGGCACGCGCACGACCTCGATATCCTCTGGATTCGCACCGTGCTTGAGCAGGGCTTCCAGCGCGCCGCTCAATAATCGGTCGACGATAAAGTCGTTGAAACGCGATGCGACGATGCCGAAACGCAACCCGCGCGCGTCGAGGTCCCCTTCCACGGTCTTGATCGGCTCGTCCACGACCATTAGTCCGCCGCGCCGTCGTCAGACGAAACGTACTCCACGACTTCGAGGCCGAAGCCGGATAATGCGTGCATCTGTTTAGGTGCGCTTAGCACGCGCATGCGTTTTACCCCCAATGCCCTGAGAATCTGCGCGCCGGTACCGAAGGTACGTAACTCGGTGGCGCCATCTCGTCGGCTCACGATGTCACTCTCCGATTGTTCCAGGCCCCGCACGACGCTCATGAGCTCCTGCGGCGCTTCTTCCTGACGGAGAATAACGATCACACCACAACCTTCCTCCGCGATCAGCTTCATCGCATCTCGCAGCGGCCAGCCCAGACGAGAATCCAAGACGCCGACGACGTCACTGAGCGTATCCTGGATATGCACGCGGACCAACACCGGCGTCTTCGCGTCCAGCTCCCCGCGCACGAGCGCCAGGTGGACCGACCGATTGACGTGGTCCTCGAACGACACGAGGCGAAACGGGCCAAACTCCGTCTGGATCTCGAGTTCCGCTATCGCCTCCACGGACTCCTCTTTCTCCAATCGATAGCTGATCAGCGCAGCGATCGTCCCGATTTTCACGTCGTGGCGGTGCGCGAAACGAAGGAGATCGTCGCGGCGAGCCATCGTGCCGTCCTCGTTGAGTATCTCAACGATCACCGCAGCAGGCTCGAGGCCCGCCAGCTGCACGAGATCGCAGCCCGCCTCGGTATGTCCAGCCCGTGTCAGAACGCCTCCCGGCTGGGCCATTACCGGAAAAACATGGCCCGGTTGGCGCAAATCCTCCGGCCGGGCGTCCGGGGCGACGGCCGAACGCACGGTCTGCGCCCGATCGTGGGCCGAGATACCCGTCGTGACGCCTTCGGCAGCCTCGATCGAGACGGTGAAATTGGTCGTCCGGCGTCGATCGGTATCGCTGACCATCAGCGGGAGACGCAGTTGCTCGCAGCGCGCGCGAGTCAGTGTCAGGCAGATCAGGCCACGCCCATAGCGAGCCATGAAATTGATGTCGTCGGGCACGACTTTGGTGGCGGCCATGATCAGGTCGCCCTCATTCTCCCGGTCCTCATCGTCCAGGATGACGACCATCTTGCCGTCGCGCAGATCGGCGATGATCTCCTCGGTGCTATTGAGCCCCGTCCAGGCGCCTTCAGTTTTGACCGGTGTAACCATGCTTCTGCAGCAGCTCCAGACTAACGCCGGTCGATGGATCTCGACCGGTCGTCAGCCGCTCAACGTAACGGGCGATAATGTCGACCTCAATATTAACAGCGGTACCGGACTTGTACCTCGTCGCGATGGTGTTCTCCTGGGTGTAGGGGATGATATTGACCTCGAATGTCGCGTTCGTAACCGCATTCACGGTCAAGCTGACTCCGTCCACCGCAACCGCGCCCTTTCGCGCGATGTAAGGCGCCAAGTCCTGCGGGACCTCGAATTGGATCACTTCTGAGCGGGCAGACCGACGGATGTCGGTGACATGGCCGATGCCGTCCACATGCCCTGTCAACAGATGGCCATCCAGCGGCTCTCCGAGCCGCAGCGCAGGCTCGAGATTGACGCGAGCCCCAACCGA
>JAZFPW010000015.1:0-2658 GCA_036444815.1 Gammaproteobacteria bacterium | reverse complement strand
ACGAGACCGCTGCGTTCTACGAGGCGGCGAAAATTCTGCTTGTGAGAACGCAGCCCCGAGATCGCCTCCACCGCATGCTGTAGCCGCAGCAGCGTGAACGTGTCCGGAATCAACTCGAACGCTACCGGCCGATAACGCAATTTTCCTCGCACCCGGCCCAACCCAGTGGCAAGAATCCGCCGATGATCGAACGCCATCGGCTGGCCAAGGCGAGCAGAGATCGGATTCGTCGCTGACTGACCCCGGTCCAGCCAGTACTCGGCAACGAGCCTTGCTTCATAGAGCAACTCGTAACGTTCGAGCACCTGGTATGCGTCCCAGCCGGCATCGCCGAGCCCGAAACAGATATCGATTCGCTCCCGATAATCGGGCCCGCCGGACGTCTGCTCTTCCCGGCCGGACCACTCGATCAGAGCCGCCTCGATCTCATCGATCAGGGCCGGCTTGCCGCCACGCCAGTCCTCCCACGGGAAGAATTCGTAGCAGTCTTCCCAGGTCGCGTCTTCGACTCCGGCGAGCTGTCCCTCCTGGAGCAACGCCAGGTAGGCGACGGACAAGACCCGACTGCCGCCCGATCCCTCTCTCGGATCTCGTCCCTTGTCGGCGAAGGTATAAAGCTGCTCGACGTAGCCGAGCTCGATGCCCGATTGCTTGCGCACGGCCTCGCGCATGCACAACTCTAGCGTCCGATCGTGCTCGCGATCGAACGGACCGAACGGTAGGGCACGCGACGTGGTCACCGGCTTCGCAGAAGCATCACCGAGACTGGCGGTCTGGGGCCCGACGGTCAGCACTCTGGGCTGATCCCGCGTGACGGCGAGGATCACGGCGTTAAGGCCGACTAGTAGCTTAGGATAGGATTGGCCGCCGGCTGCTCCGGTCGATGAACTCCGGGGGCCGCTCATAACGCTTCAGGTGTCGGACGCGCGCTCAGTTCCGCGCCCGAACGGCGGTCCACCGACGAACCGGCTATTAGTTGAGGAGACGCAGGAGAACTTCCTCAGCCTCCTCATAGGACATCTGGCCCGGCTTCTGGACGTAGCGCATGTTGCCGTCACGATCGACGAACGTGCTGAACGGCAGGCCGCCGAAAGAATTTCCATACTCGGCGCTGAGATCCATGACGTCGAACATCTCCCCATAGACGATCGGGAAGTCGACCTGAACCTCGGCTAGAAACTGCTCTACTTTCTCGACATCGTCCGCCGCTATTCCGAGGACCTCGAATCCCTGATCGCCGTATTTGGCTCTGAGCTCGTTGAAGAACGGCATCTCATGTCGACACGGGACACACCAACTCGCCCAGAAATCGACCAGCACGACCTTGCCGTCCCACTCGTCCATTGTCCGGGACTGGCCCTGCATATCGGTAAGCGTGAAGTCCGGCCGGCGTGCGTCGCCCTCGACCGGGTCGAAGCGTGATGTCGCTTGATCTACCTCCACGCCGTCCTGCGCCATACACCCGCCGGCGGCGAGTACCAGGCTCGCGCTGACCAGCATGCAGCTCGTAAGGATCCTGTTGTTCATGCGGTTCTCCTGAATCGCTCTACTCTGTTCGGGCTCGGAGCGTATTGTAACGTCTGGATGACGGCGAATCCGCGCCTCTCCAGACTTCTTGACACTCCGGTCGCGGGCTTACCCGCGGATCGTCGCGTCGGTCAGATGGCAGGCGCGTGCAGCGCCTCGCTGAACTTCTCACCGGCCGGAATCGCGATCGCGAGATGATTCTGCCGCGGCGGCAAGGGGCAAGTCGCGAACTCGTTGAAGGCGCAGGGAGGATTGTAGGCCTTGTTGAAATCTAGCACCGTGAGGCCATCGGCATTCACGCGCTCGGCGCCGAGGAACCGGCCCGCGGGATAGGTCTCGTCCGCGTTAGTGGCGTCGGCGAACAAGATGAAAAAATCCTCACCGGACGCGAAGACTTCCAGGGAGAGCCTCTCGCCGCCGAGCTCGAACTCCAGGACGCCGGGCGCCAGCGGATCCCAACCCAGCCCCTCCACTACTGTGTCGACCGCAACCCGTCGAGGCTCCGGATAGGGCTTCAGTTCCGCCGCTACGCGCCAGGCGGTCTCGACCGGGTAGGTCTCTATGCCAGGGAACGCGTCCACGGCGGGGTGTTCGTAGTCGCGCAGACGGATTCCGATACGATCCATACGCTTGATCACGAAGAAGGCGAGATTCCCGTGGGTCAGTATCGTAGGATCGCCGCCCTGATCGTCGTTGAGCACGAGCTCATCCACGGCCCGGCCCATGACCGTCACCTCCGCGCCGGGCGCGACGTGAACCGTGACTCGGCCTTCCCGCAAAACGAACTCGCCAACGTGACCAGCGCCGTCACCCGCCGTCAGCACGAGATCCTGATCGCTGCCGGCGCCAAACGTGTTGGAGCCTTCCTTGAGCCAGTAGAGCCCCGCTAGGTTCAGCCAGCCATCCGCAGCCTTCAGACCTTCGACGCGTTCCGCGTGCCAGCTCGCCACGGACTCTCGGTAGGCGGCCACGTCCGGTACGGCGGCCGGGTCGTGTCCGCAACCTAAAACCAGGAAGCAGCCAACTATGATCAGGACTAATCGCATCACGCTCCTTTCGGTAGTCACACTCGCGTACCGCTCGCTGCGAACGAGTATACCCTAGCCCCGGTGGTCGCCGTGCCCGGGCAGG
>JAZFPW010000014.1:0-3132 GCA_036444815.1 Gammaproteobacteria bacterium | reverse complement strand
ACAACGCGACGATCAGTTATTACAGCAAGGGCGCGCTGGTTGCGCTGGCACTGGACCTGACACTGCGTAGCGCGGCGGACTCCGCTGTGACTCTCGATCAAGTGATGACGGAATTGTGGCAACGGTTTGGCTCGACCGGCGGCGATGTCGAAGAGGACGATTTCGAGAAGCTGGTTGCGGAGCTCAGCGGCCGGGATCTGAAGGAATTCTTTGCTATCGCGGTACGTGGCACCGAGGATTTGCCGCTGGCCGAGTTGTTCGCCGGCTTCGGCATTAAGCTAGGGTTTCGTGCAGCCAAGGGTCCCGAGGATCTCGGTGGCTCGAAACGAGGCGCGTCGGTCGAGTGCCAGCTGAGCCTGGGTGCCCGGTTCATAGAGCGCGATATCGGCATGGACCTGACGCAGCTAGTCGATGGTGGGGCGGCTCAGTTGGCCGGGCTTAGCCCCGGCGACCGCCTGATCGCACTCGACGGGCTCAAGGTCTCGGCGAGCAAGCTTACCCAACAGCTGGCGCGCTTTGACGAGGGGGATACGGTGCCCGTCATCGCGTTCCGGGGCGACGAACTGCACGAGTTCTCGCTGACCCTCCAGAAAGCTCCGCTGACGACCTGTTTCCTCGAGTTCGACGACGAGGCGGAGGCGACGGACGTGGCTCGCCGTGAGCTGTGGCTCGGTAGTTGATACAGTAGCCGGCCCTCCGAGTATCGAGTCCATGCAGCCGGCCATTTCAATCAAGAATCTGTCGAAGGTCTACGCCACCGGTTTCGAGGCGCTCAGGTGCATTAACCTCGATATTGAGCACGGCGAGATCTTTGCGCTGCTCGGCCCGAACGGCGCCGGTAAGACGACGCTAATCAGTATCATCTGCGGCATCGTCAATCCGACCGAAGGCGGCGTGACAGTCGATGGTCACGATATCGTCACGGATTACCGCTCTGCCCGATCGATGATCGGTCTCGTCCCACAGGAGCTGACGACCGATGCGTTCGAGTCTGTGTGGGCTACGGTAAGTTTCAGCCGGGGCTTGTTCGGCAAACGGCCCGCCCCCGATCACATCGAATCGGTGTTGAAGTCGCTGTCGTTGTGGGACAAGAGAGACGACAAGATCATGACCCTATCGGGCGGCATGAAGCGTCGCGTTCTAATCGCCAAGGCGTTATCACACGAGCCGCAGATTCTTTTTCTCGACGAACCGACGGCCGGGGTCGATGTCGAGTTACGCAAGGCAATGTGGGATATCGTTCGATCGCTGCGCGCCTCCGGCGTCACGATCATCCTAACGACGCACTATATCGAAGAGGCCGAAGAGATGGCCGACCGGATCGGGGTGATCAGCGATGGAGAGATTATCCTGGTTCAGGAGAAGGCCGAACTGATGCGCAAGCTGGGGAGGAAACAGCTAACGTTGCAGCTGCACGACCCTATCGATCGAATTCCTACCGCGCTCTCGGCATATGCCCTGGAGCTTAGCGAGAGTGGCGACGAGTTGATCTACACCTACGATGCGCAGGGCGAGCGCACCGGTATCACCGCGCTACTCGGCGACCTCAGCCTGGCCGGCGTCAAATTTAAGGACCTCAGCACGACGCAGAGTTCCCTGGAGGATATCTTCATCAGCCTGGTGAAGAGTGCGGCATGAATTATTACGCCGTACGAACGATCTATCTATTCGAGATGGCGCGCGCGTGGCGCACGCTGTTCCAGAGCATCGTTTCACCGGTGCTGTCGACATCGTTGTACTTCATCGTCTTCGGTGCCGCCATCGGCTCACGCATCGCAGAGATCGGTGGGGTCAGCTATGGCGCCTTCATCGTGCCGGGACTGATTATGCTGTCGCTGTTGACGCAGAGCATCGCAAACGCATCGTTTGGCATCTATTTCCCGAGATTCACCGGAACGATCTATGAGCTGTTATCGGCGCCCGTGTCGTATGTCGAGATCCTCCTTGGCTACGTCGGTGCCGCGGCGACGAAGTCGATCATTCTGGGTTTTATTATCCTGGCGACAGCGGGCCTGTTCGTGCCACTCCAGGTAGCCCACATCTTTTGGATGCTGTTCTTTCTCGTGCTGACGTCGGTGACGTTTAGTCTGTTCGGATTTATTCTCGGCATCTGGGCCGATGGTTTCGAAAAACTGCAGATCGTACCGCTGCTGATCATTACGCCGCTGACGTTTCTGGGCGGCAGTTTCTATTCCATCGACATGCTGCCGCCGTTCTGGCAGACCGTCACGCTATTCAATCCGCTCGTGTATCTAATCAGCGGGTTCCGCTGGAGTTTCTACGAGATTGCGGACGTCAACCTGGGCGTCAGTGTCGGCATGGCGACGGCGTTCCTCGTCGCCTGCCTCGTGGTCGTCTGGTGGATCTTCAAGACCGGCTATCGTCTGAAAAGTTAGCCCGTGCCTTGTCCGAGCTTCCTCGCTTCACGTTATTCGCATTGGCGTTATTATTGCTCAACGTCTCGAGACCGGTATGAGCAGCCTGTGAAGTTCCGATGAATGCGAAGATCAATAGCATATTGTCTTGTCTGTCGTTCCTCCTGGTCGGCGCATGCGGAGAGCAGACGCCTGTGCCGCAGGCAACGGAGTCAAGTCAGGAATTTCGCGTTGAGACAGAGCGATTCGCGGACCTTCGTATCCTCCGCTATCAGGTACCGGGTTTCGACGAGCTCGATCTGCGGACGAAGACGCTGCTCTACTATCTCTACGAAGCCTCGCTGTCCGGCCGCGAGATCATCTACGATCAGAAGTACCGCTACAATCTCGTCATCAAGCGAATCCTGGAGGAGCTCGTCAGGCATTACCCAGGGGATCGCGCCACTGCCGATTTCGAGGCATTGCTGACCTACCCGAAACGGGTGTGGTTCTCGAACGGCATCCACCACCACTATTCGAACGACAAGCTGGAGCCGGGCTTCGGCTTCGAGGCCTTCGAGCAGTATGTGAAGGACACGCCAGGGCGTTATCCGCTACGTCCGCGGCAGTCCATAGAGGAGCTATTGGCTGAGCTGCGGCCGGTGATCTTCGATCCGACTGTGGACTCGAAGCTGGTCGACAAGAGCTCCGGCGTCGACGTCGTGGCCAGCTCGGCCGTCAACTTTTATACGGGCCTGACTCAGGCGGAAGTCGAAGA
>JAZFPW010000013.1:0-3124 GCA_036444815.1 Gammaproteobacteria bacterium | reverse complement strand
CTACTGACATTCTTCTATCGGCAGATGGTCGAGCTGATCGAACGTGGCCACGTTTTCATTGCGCAACCGCCGCTGTATAAGCTCAAGCGGGGCAAGCAGGAATATTATGTTAAAGACGATGCCGAGCTGAACGAATTGCTACTCGCAAGCGCCATCGAGGACGCCGAGCTCCACGTCAGCCCCGACGCTCCGCCGATCAAGGGCGAGCCACTCGAGAAACTGGCGCTGAAGTACATGGAGATCAAGAGCATCATCGAGCGTTGGGGACGTCGTTACGATGCCAACGTGCTACGCGCGATGATGTGGTTGCCGGAGATTACTGAGAGCGACCTGAACGATGCGAACGCATTTAAGTCCTGGTGTAAGCAACTCGAAAAGCGCCTGGAAATTCTGAATGGCGCCGGGCCCCGTTATCAAGTCCGCGTTCAGAAGGACGAAGATGACGCCGACGCGTCCATCGTCGTCAGCCGAGACCACCATGGCGTCACGACGTTAAAAACCATTCACCGGGGCTTCTTCCGCTCTCCGGAGTACGAGCAGATCGCTGCCATCGGCGCCGAACTGAAGGACCTGCTGCAACCGGGCGCGTTCGTGTTGCGGGGTAAGGAGCGAATGGAAGTCGATAGCTTTCCGGAGGCGATTGACTGGTTCATGAGTCAGGCCAAGAAAGGGCAGCACATTCAGCGCTACAAGGGCCTAGGCGAGATGAATCCTGAGCAGTTGTGGGACACGACCGTGAATCCGAAGACCAGGCGTCTAATGCAGGTTCGCGTCGAGGATGCCGTTGCGGCGGATGAAATCTTCACGACACTGATGGGCGATCAAGTGGAGCCGCGGCGTGAGTTCATCGAGAAGAACGCGTTGGCCGTAGCGAACCTGGACGTCTAGGTGAGCGTTTAGGACCGCATCTTGCGCCAGGGCCTAACGGCCCATCGCGGCAACGTTAGACTCAATCCACTGCTGTACTTCGTTGGTTAGCTCCCTGGGATCGCGGCCGCCGGTCTGGATCGGCGCACCGATAACTAGCCGTATGGTCCCCGGACGTTTGAGCCAGCCACGCCGTGGCCAGAACTCACCGGCGTTGTGTGCGACGGGGATGATCGGACGGCCGGATGCGATTCCCAACAGCGCCCCGCCCAGCCCGTAGCGCCCGACCTGCCCGGGCGAAACTCGGGTGCCCTCGGGAAATATCATGACCCAGTAACCCTGCTCAAGACGTTCGCGCCCCTTCACGATCACTCGCTCGACAGCGGCGCGGCCTGCCTTACGGTCGATCGCGATGGACCCCAACAGGCGTAGGACCCAGCCTAAGATCGGTGCCCACAGGAGTTCCCGCTTCATGACCCAGGTCTGCCGCGGAAAGATTTTGAACTGGGCAATCGTCTCCCATGAGGAGGAGTGCTTCAGGAGCACGACACAGTTCTCTCTGTCGAGGTGTTCAGCGCCTTCGACAACGTAGTCTAGGCGACACAGTATCTGCAGGAGACACAAGACCGACCCGGCCCAGAAAACCGCGACGCGATAACCCAACCTAGCCGACAGTGACCCCACCAGCAGGACGGCGATACTGTAGACAAAGACCGAGAGAAACAGGTACGCGGTAAACAATAGCGATCCGGCATAGCGCGCCAATGAACTCATTCGTCGCGTTCCCCAATCAACGTGCTCGCGGCGCTGGCCAGGTCCGGAAACACTTCGACCTCGTTATCGTTCAGCGATGCTAACGTCGCACGTCCGTAACCGGTCAGGACCAGTATCGGTCTTGCGCCGACCCGACGCGCCAACGCCAAATCGGCGACTTTGTCGCCGACAAACGGTATCCCGGATAATGAGACGCCGAAGTCATCCTTGATTCGCTCCAGCAAGCCCGGTAGGGGCTTACGGCAATTACAGCCGTGGTCCGGGGCATGAGGACAGTAATAGATCCCGGCGATCGCGCCGCCTGCGGCTTCAACGGCCGACGTCATCTTCCGATGAATCTCGTCGAGCACGGCCTCCGAGAATAGACCACGGCCTATGCCGGACTGGTTGCTGACGACCACGACGCGGAAGCCGGCCGCGGTCAACGCTGCGATCGCGTCGAGGCTGCCTCGGAGCGGCCGCCACTCTTCCGGCGTCTTGATATAGTCCTCGGAGTCATGATTGATGACTCCGTCTCGATCGAGAACGATTAGTTTGTCCGTCTCTGCCATCTGCGGATTCCCGACGCTGACCTCGGTTACTAACGGCCAACGCGGTCCCGAACATAGGCCGCGACTTCCTCTGCCGGAAGCCGAATCTGCTCGCAGCTGTCACGGTCCCGCAGCGTCACCGTATCATCGGCCAACGTATCGCCGTCGACCGTGATGCAGAACGGCGTGCCTGCTTCATCCTGGCGGCGATACCGTCGCCCGATCGCGCCCTTCTCGTCGTAGAACGTAGCGAAATGCTGGCGAAGCTGCCGATAGAGCGTCAGAGCACGCTCAGGCATCCCGTCTTTCTTAACGAGCGGGAACACAGCCGCCTTGATCGGCGCCAGACGGGGATGGAGCTTCAAGACCGTTCGCGACTCCCCGCTCACCTCGTCTTCGGTATACGCATCGCAGAGAAACGCCAGCGCCGCTCTGTCGCTGCCGGCGGACGGTTCGATCACGTAGGGCAGATACCGCCGCTTCGCCTCATCCGGTTCCTGGTCGTCGAAATAACGCAGGTCCTTGCCGCTGCTATCCATGTGCTGGCGCAGATCGAAGTCGGTACGGTTGGCGATGCCCTCGAGTTCGCTGACGCCAAAAGGAAACTCGTACTCGACGTCAGCACAACTCGCCGCGTAATGGGCTAGCTCTTTCTCGCCGTGTTCGCGCAAGCGCAGCTTGTCGGTGTTTAAACCGAGATCTACATACCATTGAAAACGCCGATCTCGCCAATACCGGTACCAGTCCTCGGCTTCCGCGGCACGACAGAAGAACTCGATCTCCATCTGTTCAAATTCACGGCTGCGGAATGTGAAGTTGCGCGGGTTGATCTCGTTGCGAAACGCCTTGCCCAGCTGGGCGATACCGAACGGTATCCTGATGCGGGTCGTGTCGCAGACATTCTTGAAATTCACGAAGATGCCTTGGGCCGTCTCCGGGCGCAGGTAGGCCAC
>JAZFPW010000012.1:0-6565 GCA_036444815.1 Gammaproteobacteria bacterium | reverse complement strand
CAGGAGTTCGTCGTACCCAAATCGATACCGATCACTCGTCCCATGATTAAAACTCTCCAACAATCATTGCCAAGAAACTTGATGTCCTAAATGGGGCGTAATCGAGTATTTTCAAGCCTCGCGCCCGATCAAGGGCCCTTTTCCGGCGCAGCTACCCGTCGTTCTCCTCCGCGGGAGCCTGGGAGACGATGACCCGGGCCGGCCGCAACAGGCGATCGTGGATCGAATAGCCCTTCTGAACCACGGTTAGCACGGTGTTCGGCTCGGCCGTCGCCGACGCCTGCATGGTCATCGCCTCGTGCCGGGCCGGATCGAACGGTTCTCCCTCGGGGTCGAGCTCGGCGACTCCCGCTTGCTCGAGGGCCGCATTCAGCAGGCGCAGTGTCAGGCGCTTGCCTTCCAGCAGTGCTTCGACATCTACGTTATCCGCGGCGGCCACGCCAGCTTCAAGGCTGTCCCTGACGGGCAGAAGCGCCTGCGCCAGACGTTCCAGGCCGTATTTACGGGCGTTCTCGAGCTCGCGCGCACTCCGCTTGCGCAGGTTTTCAAGCTCCGCGGCGATGCGCAGATAATTCTCGTGGTTCTCGGCCGCCTCGAGCTGCGCCTGCTCCAGTTCGGACAGGGGTTCCTTCGCTGCCTCGGCGGGTCCGTCGTCCGGCGCCGCGGCCGTGTTCTCCGGCTCCTGCGCTTCGGGTTGCTCGGTCGGGGGCGTGGCAGCCGGGTCGTCACCCGGGGCGTCGTGGGTCATGCTGATACTCCTCCCATCCTCGGACTCCGTGTGCGGGAACCGGCAGCTCTAATTCACTCCAAATCGCCTCAGAAATGGGGGCTGGTATCAGGACTTCAAGGCGCTGGCCAGAAGCCTGGCCGTCACATCCACAATCGGGATGACCCGCTCGTAGGCCATGCGGGTCGGCCCGATGACGCCGAGGACGCCCATCGCGTCACCTTCCGTCGTGTAGGGCGCGGTCACGACGCTACACTCATCCAGCAACTGATACCCGGATTCCCGGCCGATGAATATCTGGACCCCGTGCACGTGGAGGCTCTGATCCAGCAGATGCAAGACTTCCTGCTGCCGCCCGAAGGCCAGGAATAAGCGCTTCAGTTTGTCCATATCCGCCAACCCCTCCAGGCCCATGAGGTTGGTCTCGCCCGCCACGACGAACTCCGTCTCCGGCTCTGTGGCGGGGAACGCCTGCTGCGCCATCTCGATCGCCTCGATCATCAGGGCGTTCATAGTCTCCCGGGTCTCGCGGAGCTCCTTGAGCAGCTGTTTTCGCGCTTGATTGAGATCGCGGCCGCCGAACTGCTCGGTCAGGTAGTTGCCCGCCTGCCGTAATTCCTCTGCGGTGAAGTCGCGCTGGACCTGGATAATCTTGTTCTGAACGTCACGGTCATTGAGCACAAGGATGGCAAGGACCCGTCGCTCGGACAGCGGCAGGAACTCGATCTGACGCAGGGCCGTGTGCGCCCGTCTCGGCACCGTCACCACACCCGCGAGTTGAGTCACGGCGGACAGTAGATTCGATGCGGACAACGCGAGTGCCTGAGGGTCTGAATCCTGCAGAGCCTCCTGGAACAGCTGCAGTTCCTCGCCTTTGGGCGGCCTCAGGTTCACGAGCGTGTCCACGAAAAAGCGGTAGCCCTTGATCGTCGGCACCCGACCCGCCGAGGTATGCGGTGCCGCGAGGAATCCGAGCTCTTCCAGATCGGCCATGACATTGCGGATCGTCGCGGGACTGATGTCGAGCCCGGAGTCCCGGGACAGTGTCTGAGACCCGACGGGTTGCCCGTTGCGTATATAGCAGTCGACGAGGACCTTCAGCAGATGCTGAGCCCGCTCGTTCAGAATTTCCGGCTGCCTGCTTCCCGGCATTTTGCTCGACCTGTGTTAACTTAGTGCTGACGTCTTAAGCGCCAACACGCTAGCAACCGCTTCCTGCTACTGTCAAGAATGGCCGACGACCCTGCCGATATTCCTGACGAACGACCCTAGGGACCGATATTCAGTACAATTCCGTCCGGTGGAGTCAGCCTGTTCCGTATGACATCGCAGTTTAAAAATGTCGGGTTGTGGGGACGCCTCTGTGAACCAAGCGTCGCAGAGCCCGCGTCAACGATCGTCTCTCATCTGCGCAGCCGTGAGATCGAGGTCTTGTTCCCTGAGCAAGAAGGCATCCCCCGGGAACTCAGCGACGTTTCCTGTTTGCCGACGCACGAGGTCCCGGCGGCAGTCGATCTCATGATCGCCATCGGCGGCGACGGCACCCTCTTGCACGCGGCCCGTGGCGTGGCCAGGCAGGGCGTGCCGTTGCTTGGAATAAACCTGGGCAGATTGGGATTCCTGACCGACATCTCTCCCGAGCATATGTTGCAATCCATCGACGCGATCCTCTCGGGCGATTTCGTCGAGGAGAGCCGCCTGATGCTGCAAGCCGAGATCATCGGTAAAGGTAGCCAGAGTACGCCGATGCTCGCGCTTAACGACGTTGTCCTCAAAACCGGCCAGACCGGTCACATGCAGGACTTCACGACGCTCGTGGATGGGGAGTACCTTAATACCCATGTCGGCGACGGGTTGATCGTCGCGACGGCAACCGGATCTACCGCTTATGCGCTTTCCTGCGGAGGCCCGATCATCCAGCCCAATGTCGACGCACTCGTCATCGTGCCGATCTGCCCTCATACCTTAAGCGACCGGCCGCTCGTCGTTCAGGCGTCGAGCAAGATCGAGGTGCGTGTACAGCCACGCCTCGATAATCGGCCACAAGTGGCTTGCGATGGCGACAGCCTCGGCGAGATGGGCAACGACGAAACGCTGCAAATACAAGTGGCCAAAGAGACGGTGAAGCTCTTGCATCCGCGAGATCTCAACTACTACGAGCAGTTGCGCTCCAAGCTCAGCTGGGGTCATTCCAATCGCTCAACTCGCAGCCCCGATGCCGACTAATCCATGCTGAGCCTGATTCGCATCAGGAACTACGCAATCATCGACGAGGTCGAACTCGAGTTCGACACGGGTTTCAGTGTCATGACCGGCGAGACCGGTGCCGGAAAATCCATCCTCGTCGACGCGCTGGGACTGGCGTTAGGCGACCGTGCGGACGCCAGCACGGTGCGGCAGGGCGCGGACCGCGCGGAGATCAGCGTCTCGTTCGACTGTCCGGATACGCACGCCGCGGCGGAGTGGTTGCGGGAACACGGCTTGGACGAAGAGCAAGACTGCGTGATTCGCCGCGTGATCAGCGCCGAAGGCCGCTCGCGCGCCTTTATCAACTCTCATCCGGTGACCCTGCAAGACCTGCGCACACTCGGCGAGCTGCTCGTGGACATTCACGGGCAACACACGCACCAGTCTTTGCTCCACCAGGACACCCAGCGGCAGATTCTGGATGTCCATGGCGGGCACCAGGAGCTCGCCGCGACCGTAGCCAACCGCTTCAAGGCCTGGCAGACGCTAGAGCAAGAGCTCAACGCGCGTCGCCACGGCGGCGAGGACCGGGAGGCGCAACTGGAATTACTCCGTTTCCAGATAGCCGAACTCGATAGCCTCGCTCCGGCAGAGGGCGAGCTCGAGCCGCTGAACGCAGAGCGGACTCGGCTCGCGAATGTCGATCGGTTGGCCAGCGGGCTCAACGTCGCCCTGAATCAGATTTTCGAAGCAGACGCCGGTTCGGCTTATGCGCTCGTTGCAGACGCGGCGAAAGCACTGCAGGGTCTGAGCGAGCTGGATCCTGGGCTCGTGGCGCCGAGCGGCCTCGTCGCCGAAGCGGAGATTCAACTCAATGAAGCCGCAGCCGACCTCGCCCGCTACCGCGATCGCCTGGCGCCCGATCCGGAGCGCCTCGAGTGGGTCGAGAGCCGTCTGAGCAGCATTCGTGAGCTCGCAAGGAAGCACAAGGTCGAGCAGCAGGCGCTAGCGAGCGTGTGCGGCAGGTTGCACGCGCGGGTCGAGGAACTCGGAGAAAGCGGGGAATCATTGGAGCTCCTCGCGGACCGGGTGCAGACGGCTACGGACGCCTACTTCACGGCTGCCGGTGAGCTGTCCGAGGCCCGTGCGGGTAGCGGCCAGAAGCTCGCCGAGCTCGTGTCCGCACAACTGAGCGAGCTCGGCCTGCCCCACGGCCGGTTCCGTGTCGAGTCGACTCAGAAGACGCGGGACCGCGCCGATGCACACGGCCTGGACACGATCGAGTATCAGGTGAGTCTCAATCCGGGTCAGCCGTTCGGGCCGCTGTCCCGGGTCGCCTCCGGCGGCGAATTGTCACGCATCAGCCTGGCGCTGGAGGTCGTGGGTACCGGCGCGAGATCCGTTCCGACCATGGTCTTCGACGAAGTCGATTCAGGCATCGGCGGTGGCGTCGCGGAGATCGTCGGGCGCCGGTTAGCCGAGCTTGCGGCGAACCGGCAGGTCCTGTGCGTGACCCACCTCGCCCAGGTCGCGAGCCAGGGCCGGCATCACTATCGCGTCGTCAAGCTCACCGATGGTAAAACGGCTCGAACCAATGTCCGGAAGCTCAGCGCGGATGATCGCGTCGAAGAGCTCTCCAGGATGCTCGGCGGCGTAGAGATTACCGCGCGTACTCGGGCCCATGCCGAAGAGATGATGGGCCGCGCCGCGGACTGAGAATTAACGAGCCAGGTTCGCGTTACTTCGGACGAACGTAGAGAACGAGGCTGTGATCCTCGATGCGATAGCCATGCTTCTCGGCGATTTCCTGCTGCAGCTCTTCGATTTTCTCGTCATAGAACTCAATGACGTCCCCGGTTTTCAGGCAGACCATATGATCGTGGTGGGGGCCGTCGGCCAGCTCGAATACCGACGTACCGCCCTCGAAGTTGTGTCGGGTCACGAGGCCGGCCTGTTCGAACTGCGTCAGCACGCGATACACGGTCGCCAGACCGAATTCTTGCCCCGCGGCCAGCAGCGCCCTGTAGACGGCCTCGGCGCTGAGATGGCGCTCGGCACTGGTTTCCAGGACTTCCAGGACCTTGAGCCTGGGAGACGTCACTTTTAGCCCTGCTTTACGGAGATCCTGACTTTCCACGTTCTACTCAACCCCCCTAGTAAGGTATGATTCGCGCCCCATTATTGACCAGATTCGCCCCTTTCCTCCACCGTGAATACCACTAGCCTCCGTTCCGTCTCCAAAGCCAGCGTCCTGGTCGCGGCGGCGCTATGCCTCTGCGCCTGTATCTATCGAATCGACATTCAACAGGGCAACCTGCTGGAGGAGTCCGTCATCGAACAGGTAGAGATCGGCATGACCCGCAGCCAGGTTCAGTTCCTGCTGGGCTCACCCATGGTCGAGGACAGCTTCCATCAAAATCGCTGGGACTACACCTACTATTTTCAGCAGGGCCGTTCGCGAAATATCGAGCGCCGCTGGTTCGTCGTGTACTTCGAGAATGACCGGGTCGCCAGTCTCGACAGGAACGCCGTAATCGAACCCCCCTCCTGACTACTCGTCCTCCCCGCGCCGCGGGCTACCCATGACACCGCCGTCCGCCGCCACGCTCCAGCGCATCGCGCGCGGGTCCTGTTTCAAAGGCCTGCAAATCTCTACCCGCTCTCCGGGGGCCAGCGGCGTGTCTTCCTCCACACGCGCGCCGAACACCCCGAGTACCAGCGGGCTCGCCTGAATTTCCGGAAATTCTTCGAGGACACCGGCGCGCCGAACCGCCTCAACGGCTGTCAGCCCCGGAGTGAACGGGACGCGGACCACGCGCTGAACCTCCGGCGTGGCGTAGACGACTTCGACCGTATTGTCTTCGCTAGCCATACAGCGCCTCAGCCCGGGAGACAAACGCCGCAATCTGAGAACGGGCCACCTCCTCGAACAACGCGGCAAAGATCATATCCAGCGGTGTATGGGCAACTTCGAAGTCCAGCGCAAGGCTGACTTCGGAGCCACCGTCATCGTCGTCGTTAAATGTCCAGGCACCTTCGAGCGACCTGAATGGCCCCTTAAGCAGCTCGATTGCTATGCGGCGCGGTTGATCCAACCGATTCCGGGTAGAGAATTGCTTGTGCACACCTCCCAATCCTACCTCCAGCGTCGCCTCGACCAGGTCTTTCGTGCGCCGCTGAATGGTCGCACGCTGACACCAGTACAGGAACTCCGGGTAGCTGGCGATGTCGTCCACCAACTCGAACATCTGACTCGCGCTGTATCGAACCTGCGCGCTACGACGAACGCTACGCATAAGCGCTCAAAAGAGCCCTACGGCGTTTAGGAAGATCAGAACGACGGCGACCGGTGCGATGAATCGAGCGGCGAAATGCCAGGCCCGATAACCCGCTCCCGCGGCCGGATCCAACTCATCGGCGCTGGAGTTTCGCGACATCACCCAGGCGGCGAAGATGACGATGGCGAACCCACCAAGCGGCAGCATGATGTTACTCGTCAGGAAATCCAGGCTGTCGAAGAACGTTCTGTCGAATATCCGAATGTCCGCCAGCACATTGAAAGACCCGACGCTCAGCCAACCGAGAAGCCAGATCGTCACGCCGACGAGACTCGCGGCGCCCACCCGGCTCAGATCGCGAGTCTCGATCAGC
>JAZFPW010000011.1:0-3249 GCA_036444815.1 Gammaproteobacteria bacterium | reverse complement strand
AACTTCAGTACGGCGGGAGTGCGACGCTCCCACAGGCCGAGCGGATCGAGATCCGCGATCTGATGGCCCCGCATGCCGTATACCTGGATCAGCCGTGACACGGCGGCTTGCTTCTCGCTGGCGTGGCTGGCTGGAGCAGCGGCTGCGCCACCATTCAGGCCGGGCACGCCGGGGGATCTGAGCCGCCTGGTTAACGCTGCGACGATCGGCGCATGGGCCACGTCCTGAGCCGCATCACCGCCTAAGTCGATAAACAGGCCGCGCCACTCGGCGGCCACGCTCGCGGGATCCGCTAGATAGGCTTCGTATAGTGCCTCGACATACGGCGCGTTGGCGCCATGGAACGGTGACGACTCATATTGCCGCTGTAGTAGAGAGCCCGTGATTTTGTGGGCCAACGAGAAGGAGACCTTTGCGGTTAGAACGGGGGCTTACGGAAGTAGTTCATGCTAAGCGCGTCGAGAAGCCGACGTAGTTTAGCCGAACGGCAGGCAAGTTAAAACGGCGCCGGTAGCCGCTTTCGCACGGCGCCGATCCGGACTCAGAGAGCCGTGTTCATCAGCCACACTTCGTACGCGATCACGGCCACGTAGCCGGCAAGAATCAATTGCAGGATGGTCTTCACGCGCACGATCCTGAACACCCGCGCCCGAGCCACCGCAACCAGCACCACGACCCCGACGCCCGTCAGCGTCATCTTGAAGATCGGGAAGTACGCCGGGAAGTGCTGGAAAACGTATGCCAGCAACGGGTTGATCTCCGTGGCGCCGTTGGCCAGCAACGTCACGGTGAAGAATGCATCGGCGATGCTCAAGAGTAGAATCGTGAGCGCCAGGAACAGAAGATCGGGCTCATGCCAGTCGACGACGCCGTCCCGGTCGCCCCGTCGCCGGCCATTCCGACGACGTGGAGTTACGCCGCTCCGGAGAATGGTCCGAACGGTCAGTCGCCGTCGGTCAGGGAAACGGCGACGCTCCACCTCGGTATACAGGGACGCTAACTGTGGGCCCCCTTCTATATATTCACCCACTAATAAAGCTTCCTTACAACACGCCTAACATCGTCGCGAGCTAATTGACACCCATCGCCATTGGCTGGGTAACGGCTAAATTAGACCACAAATCAGGCTCGCCGTTTTTCGAACCGACAGCGTAGGGAGCGAGGCGTCGCGGGCTCTAGGTCACTCCGAAAGACCGCCCGTCTTATGTAATAAGAAAGCGACTAAATCGCGCCGGTCGTTCGCCGAGCTGTAGCCTGCGAAGACCATGTTGTTGCCGGGAAGGAACGCAGCCGGATCCGCCAGCCAGGCCTCGAGCGCCGCGGGTGTCAATACCAGTTCGGCAGACCTCAGTACCTGCGAGTACTCGAAGCCGTCCCTCCCCGCCGAGACGCGACCGAAGACCCCATAGAGATTCGGCCCGAGTAGGTGTGCCTGACCTGCGCCCAGCGTATGACACGCCTGACACGCTAAGGCCAAGAGTTCTCCTCGCGCGATGTCAGCTTCCGCGAACCGCGGCTCCTGGAGGTACGCCTCGGCCACTTCGACCTCGCGGCCTCCCGAGTCCTCCGCTACGCCAACCCGATGCGGTGGCGACATTCCGGCCGAAGTCGTCGCCGAAGTGCTAGCGGTGTTATCTGCGGACTGCGTGCAGCCTGCCAATAGCAGCACACTCAGTGGTAGTGTGAGAGCTCGACGCATGAAGTCGACGATTATAGGGGAATCGCTCAGAGTGCCCAGGAGAAGTCCACGTGCAGGGATACATCGGGGGCGGTGCGAACGATTAAATCTTCGCTGAGCGCGAAGTTCAGGGTCCGCCGATCGTCGAGTGCCCACCAGCCGCCGATACTCGCCTGAATCGAATCCCGACCCAGTTCATGCAACGCGCTGTCATAGAAGCGGCTGTGGTAATCGAGCTGAGCCTTGAGCCCGACATTCGAGAACGGTTGCCAGCTTCCTCCCAGTACGCCCAACCCCACCCAATCTTCGCTACGCGTCGCGATGAACTCAGGATCGCCGAGTCTCATGACGCCCAGACCCCAGTAGTAACCGAGCTGATGGGACCGCCAGGACGTGAGCTTCCGGCGAAGCACGGTGATCGACAGATCGGTGGCACCGCTTCCGGCCAGTTCGTCCGCGTCGCCGGTCGGAAGTTTAACGATCGCGCGCAGCAGCACACCGGAGTCGCCGCCGACCATTCGCGCGAGGCTGATCTGCGTATCCCCCAGACCGTTACTGCTATCGCTAATCGTGAAAGCGTTAACGCCACCGTCGATGTAGACAAAATTGAGCTGGTCCTCGGGCAGCCTGTTGCGGTTTCCGTCCGGGAGGTTGAACAGCGCATGCCAACCATCGACCACGTCGTCCAACACGCCGCCGGACTGCCGCACCAGCGACACCTCGACACCGAACGTCCAACGTTCGGCAAAGCTGCGCTTGTAGAAGAAGCCCGCACGCCAGGTCTCGCCATCTAGCATGAGCTGCTCCTGGCCACGCGCGGACGCGCGGTAATGGCTGGCCATCTCGCCAACGACCGCGAACTCGCCGGAACCCGCCTCGAGGCCGGTCTCCCAGGTCGGCAACCCGAAGATCGCCACCATCGGACTCAGATTGCGGGTGCGCAGCGGCTCCGTGTCCTGAGCGACGGCAGGACATGTCAGAGCAAGGCCCAGCAAGATGGCGGGAAGTCCGCCTTGTCCTCCGGATCCCTTCATAGCACTACCTCGGTTGCGACGCGGCTGGAATTGTAGTGCAGAGCCTGTACCATTGCGCATCTCGTAAACCGAGTCGCCCGTATGAAGCCGCAGTCGCTGATAACTTTCGCCATCCTACTGATCTTGGGGATGTCGGGCTGTGACGGAGGGCGAGAAAATCCGCCCAATGTAAGGGTCTCCTTTATTCACGCGGCGCCCGGCCAGCGGGCTATCGAGGTTCGCCGGCAAGAGCGGCTCGAGGCTGACCTGAGTTACAGGGAGAGCGGCACGGCATCGTTTGACGCCGACACCTATGACTTTCACTTCGATATCGTGCCTGCCGGTGCCGCACCGGTACGCGCCGTCTCATTCACTTACGAGTTAGTGCCGGAAACTGACTACACGATCGTCGCGACCGAGATCGGCGGGCTGTTTCAACAACTGATCCTGGAAGCCCCGAGCTTTGACCCCGACTCGACGAGCGCGCAGGTAGCCTCACTGCATGTGGCTCCGACCCTCGGTGCGGTGGATGTTTTTCTCGAAGCCCCAGCTGCCGTT
>JAZFPW010000010.1:0-4846 GCA_036444815.1 Gammaproteobacteria bacterium | reverse complement strand
ACGTTGACGTTGACGACTCGCTTTAATGGCGCCATCAACAGGCCCATGGCCGTAAGAAAGCCCATGAATGTCGGCGCATCCAACTCGGCCTCAAGCCGCTCGGAAAAGGCGACCCAGACGACTGCGGCGAGACCGATCGCGAGCGTGTACTGCGTTAATACGTCGCCTGCGGCGCGTGTGGCGACCAATTTGAGATTGATCTTGTAGTTGCGGCGATTGACCTCGTTGAATTGGCGGAGCTCGTAGTCTTGCCCCTCGAATACCTTAACGATCTGCTGGCCCGATAAGGCCTCTTCCGTGATGCGGGTCGCATCACCCATAGACGCCTGGATGCGCGCGCTATAGCGCCTGAATGCTCTGCTCATGGCGCCAACGAAGAAGCCGATGACGGGAACCGTGACGGCGACGAGTGCTGTCAATGTCGGACTGAAGTAGATCATCGCACCGACGAGCCCGATCATCGTCAGCGTATCTCTGATAGTGACTACCAGAACGTTGGAGATCGCGTCCGCTACCTGCTCGGTGTTGTACGTCAGCTTGGAAATCAGCACTCCTGTCGAGCCCTGATCGAGATAACGCGCCGGTAGCTCCGTGTACTGCTGAAACAGCTCGCTGCGCAGGTCTCGAATGACGCGCCGGCCTAACCAGCCCAGACCATATACGGCGATGAAGTCCGTACTCCCGCGGACCGCGGCCGTGGCCAGTAATATCAGCGGTATATAGGCTCCGCCGCTCCGACCGGCATCACCCAACGTCTCGATCACATCCTGGATGATAAAAGGCACGTACGCATTCGCGCCGGAATACAGAACCATCGCAGTCACTGCGACAGCGATTACCTTCCAGTGCGGCGTGACATAGCTGAACAACCGCCGGTAGACAGAAACGGCGTCAGAATTCAGAAGCAATACCATGGCGATCAGGCCTCCGGAGGCGTCACCGTCGCGATATTAATTTGCACGAAACCTAACTGTCCGACGACATCCATCGCCGTAACCACCGCCTGGTGTGTGGCCTGAGCGTCCGCTCGAATGACCACCGGCAAATCCCGTGTGTCACCGATCAGTCTCTCGATCGCGGCTCGTAGCGTCCGACGCTGATTGTTGACTAGTGGGCGTCCGTTCACGATATAGCTACCTGTCTGTGTAACGGTGATGTCCAAGACCTCATCCAAGGACGTCGGCGCGGTAGGAGCGTCCGCCTGAGGCAGGCGCAACCTTATCTCGGTCTCACGAACAAAACTGGTGGACACCATAAAGAAGACTAGTAGCAGGAGGACGACGTCTATCAGAGACGTCAGATTGATCTCAGGCGCTTCGTTTGAGCGGCTCTGAAGCTTCATTTCCCACGACTTCTGCGCGCTGATGCTGCACTAAGACCTGCAAGAATGTCATCGCCTCCTTTTCCATCTGCACGACGAGATTGTCGACTCTGCCGCGAAGATACCGATACCCGATTAGAGAAGGGATGGCAACGCTCAGGCCCGCGGCGGTCGTAATCAGCGCTTCGGAGATGCCGCCGGCCAACACGCCTGGGTTGCCAACACCGTAAAGGGTAATGGCAGCGAAGACTTTTACCATGCCGATTACTGTTCCCAACAGACCGAGCAACGGCGTAATCGCGGCAATGGTCCCGAGAGGATTCAGGTAACGCTCGAGCTCGTAGATAACATGGCGTCCGGTATCTTGTATGTTCTCTTTGGCTATCTCGCGGCCCAAGTGCCCGCTCGATAGTCCGGCCGCGAGAATCTGTCCTAAAGGCGAGCCCTGATGGAGAGACTGAATGCGTTGACGATCGAGCTGACGGCCCTTGACCAATCGCCGAACCTCGGTCGTGAGATTCGGTGGCAATACTCGGGATCGTTGCAGAGTCCAGAGCCGCTCCAGAATGATTGCAGCCGCCACAATGGAGCACGCAATTATCGGCAGCATTACCCAACCGCCGGCCTGCACAATCTCCAGCATGAAGAACCCGTAAGTCCCCGAGAAGTTGGGCCGAACTATAGCGCGCCAACGCTACTTTAACCAGAAGTCCCCCGGGATGCCCCGTGCCAATAGCGCCGACGCCGATCGCGGCGAGACGTCAACCGCGGCTCACGAGATGAGCCGAGCGTTATCGTGATTGCGCCACTGGCACCCGTCGTGATCATCTTAGCCCCGGACGCCTCCCAACGTGCCCGCACCTCCGGCCTCGGAAAGCCCCACTGATTCGCGTATGCGGCGGAGACAACGGCGTATCGGGCGTTCATGGCGTCGACGAATGCCGGCGTCGAAGACGTTGCGCTACCGTGATGGGGCACGATTACGACCTCGGCCCGTAGCCGCGGCACCTGAATCAGTAGCCTTCGTTCACCGAGAGACTCGATGTCCCCAGTGATGACTAACGCCCCGGCACGAGTCGCCACCTTTAAGACGCAGGAACTGTCGTTGCCGAGAAGCATGTAGCGAGCAGGTGGATGCAGGAAGCTGAATTCAACGCCATCCCATACCCAGCTCTGCCCGCCCTGGCATGCCGACGCGTGGCCGAGCCCGACATCGGGACCGACGACAAGTTGAGCACGCGGGAATGAGCCGATGACGGCAGCGGCGCCGCCGGAGTGGTCCGTATCGGCGTGGCTGATGACGATGGTATCCAGTCTCGACCGGCCTCTCGCCCGTAACGCGGGCAGAACGATCTCCGAACCGCTGTCGAAACCAGACCGATAGCGGGGACCAGCGTCGTAAAGCAACACGTGGTTGCGAGTCTCGACTATCACCGCGAGCCCGTGGCCCACATCCAGAACTGTCGCTACCGCTACACCGGGCTCGGGCCGATCTGTCTGCACGACCAGTAAAGGCAGAATGGCGAACCCGGACAGATAACGGCCGGGCAACGGATGAATGGGAAGCGAAAAAATTACACCGACGACTGCCAAGAGAAATTGCCATCTGTCCACCTGAGGGAGAACCATCGCCGACCAGCTCCAACCCGCGATGAAGTCCAGCGCCCACCACACGGACTGGGCCAACACGCCGGCACCGTAGATCAGATAGGGGCCGAGGAAGTCGACGGAGAGCGTCAGCGTGGCGAGTAACGTCAGAGGCACCAGGACCAGAGTAAAGATCGGAATGGCGACGAAGTTAACTATCGGCGATACGAGTGAGACCTCACCGAAAAACAGCACCACCACCGGAGTCAGGCCGAGGCAGATACCCCACTGAATAATTGCCGACTCCCTGAACTTCGATTTCTGCGCAAAGCCGGTTCGACTCTGTCCAAGTTGCCATAACAGGCCAACTGCGACGAAAGACAACCAGAACGACGGGCTGATAATCGTCAATGGATCCCAGAGCAAAACGAAGAGTAGCGCGGTCGATAATCCGGCCGTCATACTCACGAAGCGCCGAGTCAGGACGGCGAGATAGGCCACACTAAGCATCAGTAGCGCCCGCTGGGTTGGGATCGCGAAGCCGGCCGCGGCAGCGTACAACGCAGCGCAAGCAAAGCTCACGAGTGCGGCGCTTTGCAAATCATAATGCGCAAGGACGCCAGGCAGACGTAACCAAATCCTCCGGAGCAGAAAGAAAGAGAGCGCGGCGACCAGGCCGATGTGGAGGCCGGAGATGGCCATGAGGTGACTGGTCCCGGTTCGGCGTAGCCCCTCCCAGTGCCGATCCTCGAAGCCAAAGCGTTCGCCGAGCGCTAATGCGGTGAGCAAGGCCGGAGCATCTGCTCCAGGCGTTTCAGCCGTAATCTTCCGCGCGAGATCGGCGCGTTTCGTCAGCCACCAGCGCGCAGGACCGATCGACGCATCGTGCTGTCGATCGACTTCGCGAACGTATCCAGTCGCACGATAGCCTTCCAAGAATAACCAACGCTCATAATCGAACCCGCCGGGATTCGATAGGCCACGCGGCTCTTTAAGCCGCACCTTCAGTCTCAATGCGATACCGGCTTCAAGCTCGATGGGAGGCTCATACCACGTCAGGCGTAACCGCCGGGGCACCCCGGTCGGGTGCTCGGCAGGCGTGAGCCGCAGGGAGAATGTCACCTGACCGGGGGAATGATTCGGGAAGCTATCCACCCAGCCAGCGACCCACAGGTCCTGTCCCACGAGCGCCGGGTCGAAGTCGAGCTGCAGACGTTGCTCGATATGGTACGCGGTCCAGAGGAAACCGATCACCATCCAGAGCGGCCAACGCCAGGACACCACCAGCCACACGAGTAACGCTGCCGCTGCGAGCAAAGCCGATGAACTCGCTCCCGGCGGCGCAGGCAGTTGATGCATCAATAGCGAACCGAGCAGCGACGAGCCGGCGACGCCTGCGAGACCGCGTGCTCGATACGGGCTCAGT
The DNA here is from genome assembly GCA_036444815.1 of Gammaproteobacteria bacterium. Lineage (GTDB taxonomy): Bacteria > Pseudomonadota > Gammaproteobacteria > Steroidobacterales > Rariloculaceae > SMWC01. The sequence continues at coordinate 512 of JAZFPW010000010.1, read as the reverse complement.
CCACTGCGTGCAATACGCCGTCTCGGAGTTCCAGAACGCGATCCATACGCGCCGCGATCTCAGGATCATGGGTAACGACCACGAGGCTGGTCCCGAGGTCTGAGTTAAGTTCCAGCATCAGCTCAAACACCCGCGCTCCGGTAGGACGATCGAGGTTGCCGGTCGGCTCGTCCGCCAATACGACGTCGGGACGTGTGACCAGTGCCCGGGCGACCGCAGTTCGTTGCCGCTCTCCACCCGAAAGTTGTCCCGGCCTATGCCCCAACCGCTCCGCTAGTCCCACTCGAGACAGCAGCTCTTCTGCACTACGAGCCGCCACGTCAGCTTTCTCGCCGCGGACAAGCAGGGGCATCGCCACGTTCTCTAAAGCGCTGAACTCCGGCAAGAGGTGATGAAACTGATAGACGAACCCCAGACATCGATTCCGCAGCAATCCGCGCTGAGCGTTGCTTAGCCCCGTCATGGACTGCCCCGACACGCGCACGTCACCGGCCGTGGCCTCGTCCAATCCA
>JAZFPW010000009.1:0-2498 GCA_036444815.1 Gammaproteobacteria bacterium | reverse complement strand
CAAGTGCATAGAGGTGTAGGTCCCGTCATGGGAGTAGGTCCAGTCATGGGACAGGACGAAATCGAACGTCCTTCGCGAACCATCCTGCGTGTCCAGCAAGACCAGTGTCTGGCCCGCACGTTTGTTCGTCGGCTTGGCAGTCTTTGAGTCCTCGAGCGGCGGCTTCTGCAGAGCGCTCACCCAACGCGAGTCACGGCTGATGCGCGGGCTGAGTCCGCGTTCAATGGTGAAGGCGACGTCGCCTTGCATCGACCACACGCGAACGTTTCCATCGCCCCGGTCCGGACGCTCCTCCGCGGCCATCCAGGCTCCGTCGGCCGAGATGACCGGGTTGTGCAGGGCACGGAACTCCGAGTCGTTCCGGAGTGTCTGCGCCCGTTTCTGGGCCACTGCCTGCTGCGCGGTCGTGATCGTTGGGGAGGGCGGGGAGGCAACCGGCTCTTGACCATCGGTCGTGTCATTCGCCGACGCGCAGCCGGGAGAAGCGAGCAGTGCAACCAGAAGTGTCCAGTGAAGTGAAGCTGATGTGTTTCGCATTCTCTTTGACTTCTGTTGTGATTTTGTACCGACCCTCGGGGATGTATTCGGTCGCGCTAGCGACAGCTTCACTCCCGCGTCGTGTCAGTTCTTATTTCCTCACGCGGATCGACTTTCTCTGGCGGGCTCGACTTAACAGACAATCGCCGCGTGCTGCCCGTTTCCATTCCCATTTCCGTTTCCGTTTCCGACCAAATTGCTATCTCTAATAGCGTGCCCTGGTGCAGCCAACGAGCACTTCGCAATTCGGACACGGAATCGGAAACGGGAGAAGAGCCTGAGACTCAACACCCGCGATCACTGAACGCCTGCGCCGCCGCATGCGACAGCACTTTGATCTTGTCGTTGTAGTGGGTGATGCGATCGAGCAGCGTTTGTTCACTGAGTTTGTCGTAGCCCACAAGTCGGGTCCGACTCTGGGTGGGCGCCGGGTTGCCGACTGCCAGAGGATTGGCCGTATCGAACTTCATGGCTGCGGCAGTGACCTGCTCATAGGCGAATTCGACGTCTTGCAGCGTGCCGAATGTAAGTCCGCCGAGCCGATAGGTCACGCTCGGTTTGGGTTGACCGGTCGGCCCCTGTTGCGCGATCGCCGGCGGGATGACCTCGATCTCCTGCATGGCGGACACGAACTGCTCGAGCACTTCCACGAGTTTCTCCCGCGCCGGACGCATGGCCTTGAATTCGTGTTCACCTACTGCGAAGCGCACGGGCTCTTTGATCCGCGCGGCCAGAAGCGCTGCGAAGGGTTCCTGCTTCGATTCGTAGGCCCCTACGCGATAGGCCACCACCGGCCGTGACGATTCGAGCGCGGCCAGTTGAATCAGCGCGCGCCCTGAGAGCGATTTCACGGGCGCGGTCTCCGGGACGGTCATTTGCGGTTCGACAACAGGCGCGGCTGTCACGGTTGCAGTCTTGAAGGTAAAGCCCTTGGCGCCCGCCTGACGTCGCAAACTGGCGAGGATGGCGTTGTCCAGGCTTTCACCACCACCACGTTTGCGTGTTTCGGTCTGGAGCCACACCTTGCGCTCGGCGGTGACGGTTTGGATTTTGTCGTGAATGGCCTTGCGTACGGCGCGAACGCCCTCAACATAGTTGCGCCGGGCGTCGGGCGTCATGTCACGCATGTGCTCGGGCAATTCATGAGTTTTGAGAGCGGTCAGATCGAACTCAGCCTGCGTCGTCGCATCGACCAGATCCCAAGACGCATTGCTGTACAACCCGCAGCCCTTGGCCGCGACCCGGCTGCTGCATGACTGCACACCCATTTTCCCCGCGTTGGCATCCTGGGCCAGCTGATTGGCCACGCCGGCCGCGCCGAGCGCGCCATAAGGTATGTACGTGGCATTCAACTCGCCATTCAGAGCATTGAGAATCGCGTCCTGGGGCGTCGCGATCTGAATCGTGCCGGCCTTCATATCGATCGCGGCATAGTCACCGCCACCATGCGTCGCCACCTGGTCCCACATCTCGGTCACGCCCTGGTCGCGCTGTCCGGCGTAAACCGGATTGACGATGATATCCGCCGCGCGCGCCGCCTCGGCCACGTAGCGGAAGTTTCGTTGGTCAGAGCCCTGGTCGGCGGACTCGTTGCCGGCGACGAAGATCAACTTCAGGGCGTCGCTCTTGTCCGACCAGCTCATCGTGTGGACCGCCTCACTCAGGACCCATCCGACGAACTCGTCGCCCCCGCTCGTGGTCAGCGCCATCATCTTGGCGTAAAAGGCATCGAGGTCGTTCGTCAGATCGATCTGTCGCACCACCCAGCCCTTTTCGGCGGTGGACGTTTCCGGCGTCCCGTAGGTCAGCAGGCCGACTCGCAGCCGTGGTGTTGGCGTGGCCTTGGACAGTTCGGTGACGATATCCCAGATGCGTCCGCGCGCCGAGTCGATGAGCGCGGTCATGCTGCCGGAGGTATCAAGACAGATGACTATATCGACAGGTTTCTCTTGCCTTTCCGC
>JAZFPW010000008.1:0-3077 GCA_036444815.1 Gammaproteobacteria bacterium | reverse complement strand
TCCGTAGACACGTTCCGCAGGTGGGACAGCGGCCGTCGCCCAGTCCCCCTCGGCACTCTTCACCGCGCGAGAAGAACCCTCGGTGAATACGAACACCGGACGGAGCTGCTGCCCCTGGGCCAACTCGCCGCCGACCTCGGTGTCCACGTGCGCACCTTGCAGGCAGCTGCCCGTACGGGTCGGCTCGACGCCACGTTCTACGAGAGGTCCGTGTTCGGCCGACCGCGGCGGTTAGCCTCGCGCGCTGCGGGCGAGAAGTTCATGTGGATTCACTATCGCCGCTTCGCCGGCCAGCCGGCTTGCGCGGCCCCCCTCCCGTCGGTACCACCCGACTACGATACCCAGCTGCGGAGCCTTCGCTCTCGGCTAGAACTCAGCCAGCAGGCTCTCGCGCGACGCGTTGGCGCCGCCGGGAAGGCCGTCGTCTACCAGTGGGAATCAAGGAAGCGGACCCCGTCACCGGTCTTCTGGCAACGGATTCAGGCGCTTAGCCAAGGGGCCCTGAGCGCCAACGCCCGTCTCACATGATAGGATCAAAAAGAGCGACCTCAAGTACAAGTACATGAACGTTCCGTTCGACAACACCTACGCCCAGCTGCCAGAACGTTTCTTCGCCAAACAGGAACCCGCCCGTGTTCCGGAACCGAAGCTCATCCGTCTCAACCGCGAACTAGCGGCAAACCTCTCGATCGACACCGACTGGCTGGAATCAGCTGACGGCGTCGCGATGCTCGCGGGTAACGCGATTCCCGAGGGTGCCGAGCCGATTGCACAAGCCTACGCTGGCCACCAGTTCGGTGGATTCTCTCCACAACTCGGCGACGGCCGCGCCATCCTGCTCGGCGAAGTCATCGACACCGACGGCGCACGTCACGATCTGCAGTTGAAGGGCTCAGGGCGCACACCATTCTCGCGCGACGGCGATGGCAAATCTGCGCTCGGCCCGGTGATCCGCGAATACATTGTCAGCGAAGCCATGGCCGCACTCGGGGTTCCCACGACCCGGGCGCTCGCTGCAGTTACCACCGGCGAAACAGTCATGCGCCAGGAAGGGCCGCTCCTCGGCGCAGTGTTCACCCGCGTTGCGGCCAGTCATATTCGCGTCGGGACTTTTCAGTATTTTCTCGCACGCAACGATATCCATGCCCTGCGACTGCTCGCCGATCATGCCATTGCCCGGCACTACTCGGATGCCACCGAAGCGCCAGATTCTTATGTCGCGTTGCTCGAGTCGGTCGCGGCTGCCCAGGCGGATCTGATCGCCCAGTGGATGTCTCTCGGCTTCATCCACGGTGTGATGAATACGGACAATACCGCCATTTCTGGGGAGACGATCGACTATGGCCCGTGCGCGTTCATGGACGCGTTCCACTCGCAGTGCGTCTTCAGCTCCATCGACTCCGGTGGGCGCTATGCCTGGGGCAACCAGCCCGACATGGGGCTCTGGAACCTCACCCGTTTCGCGGAAACTCTGCGCCCATTGCTGTCTGAGGATCCTGGCAAAGCGACCAAGATCGCCGAGGCCGCGCTCTCTGGATATCCTGAGCGATTCGGCGGCCAATACATTGCCCGCTTCCGCGCCAAACTCGGCCTCCCACCTGAGGCACCAATCGAGCTCATCAAGGAGTGTCTCGATCTACTCGGCGCCCAAGAGGTCGATTTCACCCTCTTTTTCCGTCAGCTGACACGTGTCGCCGGTGGCGAGGATTCTGAAACGCTTACGGCGATGTTTGCCCGCAGTGAGCCTTTTGAGGAATGGTTCGCCAAATGGCGTGGCGAAGCCGATCCCGCCAAGCACCTCGCCGACATGCGTGCCGCCAACCCGATCCTCATTCCGCGCAATCACCGCGTCGAGCAAGCCATCCAGAGCGCCTATCGTGGCGACTGTGCCCCGTTCCACCGTCTCGTCGATGCGCTCGCCGCGCCCTACGCTGACCAGGTCGAATACGCTGATCTTGAAACGCCACCGCGACCAGAAGAAATCGTCCACGAAACTTTTTGCGGCACCTAGCCAGAGCTTAGGCATTGTCAACTTGAGCCCCCGGATGGCAGAGTGGCCGGATGACCAGCCAGGCGCCCAGTTACCGCGGATATCGTTGTGGCGTTCCCGCCCGTAGCTCAGTGGGATAGCGCACTGTCCTTCTAAGCCGAGGGTCGCAGGTTCGAATCCTGCCGGGCGCGCCATTTCTGGCCTGAATTCGCGAGTCCCGCCTCCGAGGCGCAATAATCCCCGACATCTTGCGGAGCTTCGGTGACCGGTCGGTGCTCAGGATTAGCTGACTGAAGTACTCGCCGCCCATTCGCCTTTACTTCCGCGCCGCCCGATGGCCGCGCGCCGTCGGCCACGAATATCGCCAGCACGAGTGACACCGTTGCTAAGCGCCTCATTGGATCACCTCGCTGAAAGGCTGGGGCTCGGACAAAGCGGGGTAGTCGGTGTATCCACGAGCTCCTCCGCCGTAGAACGTCTGTCGGTCGGGCGTGTTGAGCGGCGCGTTCGCGCTCAGCCGCGCCGGCAGGTCCTTGATGCCGAAGCTTCGCATGAGGCCCACAGCCTGAAGCTCGGCGTGGGTAAGCGCGCGCGCCGCTGCTCTGGACACTGTTCGGTGAGCGCCGCCAGCGGCCTCCTGGTGACCTCCGCGGCCGAGACCTTCGTATACGGAAACGGCACGAACCTCAGTTTCATGATTTAGCGGCGAGCGGCTGGCTACTCGGCGCCCTTGCGGATCTTCTCGATCGCGCGGTCGCGATCGCTGGCGAACCGGGCGAGATCCCGCCGATAGTGCGCTTCGAGTTCGGCGCCCGCGTCCGGTTCAAGGGTCGTCAGCATGGCCGAGTCGTGCAGAATGCGGCACTCGGCGACCTGCGCCTCGTAGGCGCGTCTGGCCTTGGCGATCGCCGTCTTCTGAGCGTCCGTCAAGGAGGTCGCCTCGATGCCGGCCTCGGCATCCTGCTGCTTGAGCTTTTCCATTGCAAGCTCGAGGGCGCTCTTCGGGGGTGCGTCAGACATGATGGCTGTATTATACGAGCCCATGGTAGCAAGCTGGTTTGCGACAGGGGCGGTGTTGTGCGGTGTG
>JAZFPW010000007.1:0-4159 GCA_036444815.1 Gammaproteobacteria bacterium | reverse complement strand
CCAGATGATACGCGTAATCAGGCAGCGGCTGCGACTTAACTTAATCTCGGGTTCAACAGGTCAGAAAAGGGCGAACTCAGTCACATGAGGCGCGTGATACCCGCGCTAAACTGCCCAGCACGACCCTAAGGACAGTGGTCATCATGCGTTCCGACTGGATCTATCTGTTGCTGTTATCGGCCGGCTCCGCATGGAGTGCTCAGGTCTATCGCGTTGTGGACGCCGATGGCAACGTCGCTTACAGCGATCGCCCGGACGCTTGGAACGCAGAGACGATCTTCATCAATACCTCCATTGCGACCCCGACTGTTGTCAGTGCGGCGACTGCCGACAACGCGCCGGCCGAGGAGGGCGCGAGCGATGAGGAAGGGGTGACCGACGAGGAAAGTGAGATCGATGAAAACGTATTCGCCGAGCCGACCGCTGAAGAGATCGCCGCGGAGCGAATGGAGCGCTGCGGCATCGCGCGGGAACGCCGCGAGCGCTACAACATCGCCCACCGAATCTACAGAGAAACCGAAGACGGTGGGCGGGAATATATGACCGACGCCGAACTCGATGCAACCCGTGCTCAAGCCGCAGCAGATGTCGAAGAGTGGTGCGGTTAGCCCGAGCGGCGCCCGCGAACTAGGCGCAGGAAACCGCCTAGATCGGCGCCGCGCCGCCACCAGCACGAACACCCCAGCCGTGCCGTCCTGGCGGCGGTTCGCGTTCGATTCGGCGCCTCACGACGATTTTTTCCTACCGGATTTGTGTGCCCCACGAATCGTGCTTGTGATCGTGCTGGTTCTGGAACTCCTGGCGCTGACGCTGGCGTTGGCGCGGCCGGGTGGGACCATCTTCTTTACCGAGCTGGCCCGCATTTCGCTATTCATGCAATGGCTCGGACTAACCGGCGCGGCCGCGCTGTGCTATAGCCGCCGCTGGCTCGCGACGCTGTCGGTACCGGCCGCGGTCTTCGCGGCGTTCACGTTACTGACGGCCAATGTCCTGATACTGTCGGAAGCCGTGTTCCTGATCGGCGGCAACTTAAGCGAACGCGGCATCGGCGCCGGCTTGTTCCCCGACTCCCACTGGGCATTCCTGCTACGCAATGCGGGCATTTCAGCCATCGCCACGGCGATGCTGTTGCGCTATTTCTTCGTCGCACACCAATGGGGCCTGCATGTGCGTGCCGAGGCTCGCTCCCGAATCCACGCGTTGCAGGCTCGAATCCGGCCACACTTTTTCTTCAACAGTATGAACACGATCGCGTCACTGACGCGCAGCAATCCTAGCCGCGCCGAGGAGGCCGTCGCTGATCTTGCGGATCTGTTTCGAGCGACGATGAAGGATTCGGAAGAGCCGTATCACATGAGCGAAGAACTGGATTTGTGTAGAACCTATCTGCGAATGGAGGATCTCAGGCTGGGCGACCGCCTGACGGTCCAGTGGCAGATAGACGCTGCGCTGATGCCTGCCATCGTGCCGAGTCTGAGCATTCAACCGCTGTTGGAAAACGCGATCCATCACGGTATTGAACCACTGGACGGCGGTGGCACGGTGCTAGTTGCAGGCATGCTGAGCGGGGACGACCTCGTCATTACCGTGACGAACCCTGTCACGGACATGACCGGGCGGTTTATGCGGCCCGGCAATCGACTGGCGCTCGAAAACATCCGTGAGCGGTTGAATCTCGCCTATGGTGAGCGCGGTGGTGTTGATGTAACCGAGGAGGAGGGACATTACACCGTGACGCTCAGGTTCCCGTACGAGGAATGAATCACTCCGCACTCAATGTGCTGATCGTCGATGATGAGCCGCACGCGCGTGAACGGCTTGAACGCTTAGTCGGCGAGGTTCCGCATTGCGAAGTGGTCGGGTCGTGTGGGACGGGGCAGGAAGCACTGCGCCTCGTGAGCGAGCTTGAACCGGCGGTCGTGTTGCTAGATATACGTATGCCGGGTATGAGCGGGATCGAAGCCGCCCGCCATCTGTCGACGCTGCCAGGGCCACCCGCGGTCGTCTTCACAACGGCCTATGATGAGTACGCGATGGCAGCCTTCGATATGCAGGCGGTTGGGTATCTGTTGAAGCCCGTCCGTAAAGAGCGCCTCGAGAAAGCACTGCACCAGGCCGCGAGATTAACAGCGTCGCAGCTCAAACTCGTCGCGGCCAGTGGGCAGCAGGTCGAAAAACGACAGCACATCGCGGTACGCGTGCGGGATACGCTCAGGCTAATTCCCGTCAAGGACATTCAATTTTTTCGTGCCGACCGGAAGTATGTCAGCGTTTACCATATCGGCGGCGAAGACTTGATCGACGAGTCTCTGACGGATCTTGCGGAGGAATTCTCTCCGGAGTTCGCGCGGATCCACAGGAGCATCTTGGTGCCTGTCGGCTACCTCGAGGCGGTGGAACGAGACGGAGCCGGGCGACACTTCGTGCGGATCAGGGGCCGCGAGGAGCGGTTGCCGGTCGGCAGACGCCAGGTGGGGGACCTCAAGCGGCTCCTAAGCACCCGCTGAAGCTTCTGCTAGAGCCGTGTGGTAAAAAGGGGCTCCTCTGAACCGCCACGGTAGCTCCATGAGTCAGCACGACACGTCCGAGGACAACGGCGAGCAACCCGTAACAGACGACGCGGACAGCGCGCCCGCAAACGCCGGCGTCGAACGACAAGACGCGGAAGACGCTGCGACTGAGGCCTCGGAGCCGCCGCCCGAGGGCGAACGCGCGGAAGACGCTGCGACTGAGGCCCCGGAGCCGCCGCCGGAGGCCGAACGCGTTCAGGACGCCGCGCCAAAGACACGACGTAGCCGCCGGTCTTTCGCCGTGGTTCTGGCATTGGCCTTCGTGTTGTTCCTCGCCGGAGCTGCCGGTTACCTCCGCTGGCAATACCTGCAGTTCTATCAGGTCCTCGATCAGGCGTACTCCGATACGACGACTTCACTGCAAGTGGTCCTTTCGAACGTGCGAGCCGTCGAGGACCGGTTGGCGGAGCTTGTGACAGCTAACGAAGCAACCCGGGGACTCGCTACCGATGTTGGCGAGCGCGTCAGTACGCTGCCCGGCCGGATCCTCGACTTGGAGGAGCGCCTGAACGCACTCCAGGGGGTACCGGAGGATGCTCGCCGGCGCTGGCTCAGGACGGAGGTCGAATACTATTTGACCGTTGCCAACGTCGAGCTGACGCTGGCGGGGCGTTGGGACAATGCGACGAGCGCGCTTCTGTTTGCTGACCAAAAGTTGCTCGATCTCGCGAATCCGGCGTTCAGCGGCGTGCGTGAGCGCATAGCTGCCGAGCTCGCGGCGCTGCGCGCGGTCCGCCGGCCGGACGTCGAAGGCCTGAGCTACTCGTTAGGCGGACTCACCAAGAGCGGTCGCGCGCTGCCATTGCTATCTACTTCGCCCAGCAATTTCGCGGCGGATCGCGAAGTACCGGAGGAGACGGCGTCGGGCCTCGCTCGACTCTGGCTCAGCGTGAAGAATGCGGTCGCGGGCATGGTCAGCATCGAGCGCCGCGATGAATTGGTCGTCCGCTCCCTGTCCACCGAAGAGCAGGCGCTGCTGCGCCAGCAGCTTGAGTTGGAACTAGCTCTCGCGAGACTCGGTCTGGTCAGCGGCCAGTCCGAAGTCTTCCGGCAGAGTGTCATGGCTGCACGGGAGCTGCTGGCGCGTCATTTCGACACGGCGGAAGTGGGCGTAGGCAGCGCCATTGCGCTGCTCGGCGAGATGGCTTTATTGGATATCGCCCCGGAGCGTCCCGATATCAGTGGCTCGTTGAGTCTGCTACGCAGCCTCGCCGACAGAGACAACTGATGCGAATAGGCCTTTGGGGAATGGCGGCCGTTCTCCTCGGCGCCTTTTCCGCGCACTTTCTGCTCCGGGACCGGGGTTATGTGCTGATCAACTTCGCCGGCTACGTAGTCGAGATGTCCGTGCCGGCGCTGGTCGTCCTGTCGATCATCGGTTACGTCGCGATACGCGCACTGTTCGCCGTATGGCGGGCACCGCGCCGCTTGGGAGAAGCGCTCGCCGACGGACAGGTGAAGCGCGCCGGAGTCAAACTGACTCGAGGCCTGATCCACATTGCCGAGGGCAACTGGTCGAAAGGCGAGCGGCTGTTGACACAAGGCCTGAAGGGCACCGACGCGCCACTGATTAACTATCTGATGGCCGC
>JAZFPW010000006.1:0-4204 GCA_036444815.1 Gammaproteobacteria bacterium | reverse complement strand
GGGTTCGCCCGCGACGCGCCACTCGACTTCATGATCGAACCCGAGCTTCGCGAGCAGCGCATCGATATGGGCCGACAGAGTCTGATGCGTCCACTGAGTGGAGTAACGAAAGTTGAAGCGGCAATCGAGACTTGCCGGAACGACATTGGGCGCGCCGGCGTCGCTATGCACGTTGACCATCTGGAACGTCGTCGGCGGGAAGCTCTCGTTACCCTGGTCCAACGGCTCCCGAGTCACCGCTTCGACGAACTGCGCCAGGCCGTGCATCGGGTTTCCGGCGGGCAACGGATAGGCGACGTGGCCTTGTTCGCCCCGAATCGTCATCAGCCCGGTCAGGCTTCCTCGTCTGCCGATACGCACCGTGTCGCCGAGGACCGCCGTGCTGGACGGCTCCCCGATGACACACCAGTCGATGGATTCGTTGCGCTGCGTGAGAGTCTGCATGACCTTCAGCGTGCCGTCCTGGGCCGCGCCTTCCTCGTCGCTGGTGATCAAGAACGCGAGGGATCCACGGTGCTCTGGATAGTCGGTCACGAAGCGCCCGCAGGCCGAGATCATGGCCGCCAGGCTCGCCTTCATATCGGCCGCGCCGCGCGCGATCAATTGCCCGTCGTGGATCTCGGCGGCGAACGGGTCGACGCGCCACTGTTCCCGTGGCCCGGGCGGCACGACGTCGGTGTGACCCGCGAAGCACAATACCGGTGCCGGGCTGCCACGGCGTGCCCAAAGATTGTCGACGTCGCCAAACCGCAGAGATTCGATCTCAAATCCCTGCTTCTGGAGGAGCTCTGCGATAAGCTGCTGGCAGCCGTGATCGTCCGGGGTGACGGACGGTCGGCGTATCAGCTCACGGGTCAACTCGACGGCAGTCACTTGGAAAGTCCTAACTTCGACGATGGAAGTATCTCATTACTGGCAGGCTCAATGCGGCTTACTTGTCTGCACTTAGCCCAAAGCGTCAGAATGTCGATAATATTTTCTTAAACTCTCGCAGGGCAGGTGATGGGAAACTATATAACGAAGATCTTCGGCGCCTCACCGGTCGGGCCGATCCAGGATCATATGGACACATGCTACCAATGTGCCAAGGAGCTCATTTCGTTCTTCAAGCATGTGGTTAATGCCGACTGGGATCGCGTCAGTGCGAGCAGAGCTCGAATCGTGGAGCTGGAGCACGAAGCGGATGATCTAAAAAAACAGTTGCGGGCCCAGCTGCCCAAGAGTCTGTTTATGCCGGTGCCTCGACAAGACCTACTGGAACTGGTCCTGGTGCAAGACCGTATCGCGAACCGCGCGCGCGACGTCTCCGGGCTCGTCTTCGGTCGGCAGATGGTGATTCCAGAATCCATACAGCGGGATTTTCTCGCGTTCGTCTCCCGCAACGTGGACGCGGCCAAGAAGGCGCGCAAGAGTATCAGGGAGCTGGGCGATCTGTATGAGACCGGGTTTCGCGGTGCCGAGGCGGAGCTCGTCGAGTCTCTCGTTCACGAGCTCGATCAGATCGAGGATGATACCGACGTCATGCAGGCCCGGATTCGGGCCGAGCTATTCAGCATCGAGAAGGAGCTACCGCCGATCGATGTGATGTTCCTCTATCGCGTCATCGAGTTGACTGGCGAAGTCGGCGACATGGCGGAGCGCATCGGCCGACGCCTCGAACTCATACTGTCCCATTGAAGACGCAGTAGATGGAAGACCAACTGATCTTTTTGGTCCTGGCGACCGTCTTTGGCCTGTATATGGCCTGGGGTATCGGGGCCAATGACGTAGCGAATGCCATGGCCACGTCGATCGGCTCCGGCGCATTGACGATCAGACAGGCACTGCTCGTCGCCGCCGTCTTCGAGTTTGCAGGTGCCGTGCTCGCTGGCGGTGAGGTGACTTCTACGATCCGCCGGGAGATCGTGGATGCTTCCTACGTCGTCGGTGAGCCCGAGCTGTTTATCTACGGGATGCTGTCGGCGTTGTTGGCGGCGGGCACCTGGCTGTTAGCCGCCTCGCGCATGGGTTGGCCGGTTTCGACGACCCACTCGATCGTCGGTGCGATCGTTGGGTTCGCGGTAATCACGCTGGGCTTCGACTCTGTCGAGTGGGCGCGGGTGGGCGCGATCGTGGCGAGCTGGGTGGTATCGCCACTGATCGCCGGGGTGATCGCTTACATCATTTTCAGTTCTATCCAGTGGTTAATCCTGGTCCGCCCGGATCCGTTGGTCCGTGCACGCATGTACGCGCCCTGGTACATATTCGTCACGGTGACCCTGATTTCGCTGGTGACGATGTTCAAGGGGTTTAGCCACGTCGGACTCGCGCTCACGACCGGGGAGAGCTATGCCGTCGCGCTCTGCTTCGGCGCCGCCGTGGCGCTTGTCGGTCGCTGGTTTGTTCTGCGCATACCGGTGGACGAGAAGGCCGAGCGACGTTCCCATTACGCCACGGTCGAACGCGTGTTCGGGGTGCTGATGGTCATCACAGCTTGTAGCATGGCGTTCGCCCACGGCTCCAACGATGTGGCCAATGCGATCGGCCCCGTCGCGGCTGTTGTCAGCGTCGCCCAGAGCGGTGTCGTCGGGCAGAACGCACCGGTGCCGATCTGGATTCTTCTGCTGGGGGGTGCGGGTATCGTCGTCGGCTTGGGCACGTTCGGCCGGCACGTCATCGCGACGGTCGGTGGACGTATCACCGCGTTAACGCCGACCCGGGGGTTCTCCGCCGAACTGGCTGCGGCCTTCACGATCGTGCTCGCGTCGGGTACGGGAATGCCGATATCCACTACTCACACGCTGGTAGGCGCGGTACTGGGCGTCGGCATGGCTCGCGGCATAACAGCCATCGACCTGAAAGTCGTGCGCAGGATCTTCGTGTCCTGGATCGTGACGGTTCCGGCAGGGGCTTTGCTGTCGATCATCTTCTTTTACTTACTCCGGTTCAGCCTCAACTGATTGAACGGAACGCCGCGGCCTGGTGACGTTTGGTGCGGCACGAATTCTTCTGCCACTTCTCGATCATGATTCCGACGCGGATTTCCGTCGCCGATCTGTGGGGATGTCAGGACGCGTCATAAAAGTTGGAGTGATTTCAATGAGAAACATTCTTCTCGCGTTGGTTACCACGGGCATGGTATGGGCGGCCTCGCCTGTTCTTGCCCAGAGGGCTCCCGCCGATGAAATAATGGCTCTACGGGCGCAGGTTGAAACTCTGTTACAGCGACTTGACGCGCTCGAACAAAGCCTCTCCGGCTCGGCCGATATCGAGGAGGCGCCGTTCGCTCGGCGGCCCGAACCGGCCTCGTCGTGGACTGAGGCGCTAACGGTCGTCGCGGATCTACGCTACCGCCACGAAGCGATCGACGAGGAGGGCCTGACCGAGCGACAACGTCACAGAATCCGAGCCCGCTTAGGGATAAGCGGCGATCTAGCGGACAATTTAAGCGTTGGCGCCGGGCTCACGACAGGCGGCAGCAATCCGATCTCCGGCAACCAGTCCCTGGGCGCCGGTTTCTCGCATAAAGACATTGGCCTGGAGTACGCGTATTTCGACTGGGGGCTGACCGAAGATCTGAATCTGGTCGGCGGGAAGATGAGGAATCCGTTTTACCGGCCCGCTAGTCACCATCTGATCTACGACGAAGATCTGCACCCGGAAGGCCTGGCTCTGCGCTACGCGTCCGGACAATTCTTCGGCAATTTCGGGGGGTTCTGGGTCCAGGAGCGGGGCGGAGACGACGATTCGATCCTGATCGGCGCCCAGGCAGGGTACAAGACCGCCTTCGTCAACGGGTCGACGCTAACCGCTGGTGTCAGCTACTACACGTACGATGAGGCTAGGGGTCGCCCGCCATTCTTTTTCGCAGCGGGCAATCAGCTGGACGCGTCCGGCAACTACCTGACCGGGTTCGACGAAGTAGAACTGTTCGGTGAAGTGAACTTCGACCTCGCGGGCCAGCCAGTCACGCTGTTCGTGGATTACGTGACGAACACCGCAGCGGATGCTTTCGACGAGGGTTTCGCGGTCGGCGCGACTTATCGCAACGCTGTGGCTCCCGGCAGCTGGGATCTGAGCTACTCGTATCAGGATTTGGAGGCCAATGCGGTTGTGGCGACCTTCTCCGATTCCGACTGGGGCGGCGGCGGCACCGACGCGAAGGGCCATGTCTTCAGGACCAACTACGTCTTGCCCGGCGGGTGGAAGTTCAGGTTCACTTATT
>JAZFPW010000005.1:0-2452 GCA_036444815.1 Gammaproteobacteria bacterium | reverse complement strand
TCTCGGCCAGACGTCGTCCTGACCGCCGTCGTAGATGACCTTGATCGCGTCGACGCCGGCGCGGCCGAGCTCCCGGACTTTGGCTCGAGCCACGTCAGGATCGGCGACCGCATTGGTGTGGAGCGCGCGGCCCCAGGGGTTCCTGCCGAATACCGTGACGCTCGGATGCCCGTCCGGCGCGCTGAAGTTGGAGCCGGCCGAGAGGAGGCGGGGACCCGTTAACTCCCACTCTGCGATGCGCCGCCTCACTTCCAGGATGGCCGGGAAATAGTCCCCCGTCGACATGATGGTGGTTATCCCCGCAGCCAGGTAGTTCTGTAGCTCTGCGGGCAGCCCGTCTTCAAGCCACCGCTCCAGCGCCTCATCGCTATTCACGAACTGGCTCGGCAGCAGGTGCCGGTGCGTGTCGATGAGCCCCGGCAGTACCGTCATGCCGGCCGCGTCGATGGCGACCGCCGCCTCAGCCGCTGCCGGGCTCGCGGAGACGACGGCGATATTCCCGTCTCTGACGACGATCGAGCCCTGCTCAAACACGTTGCCGGTCCCGTCGATTATCCGGGCGTTGGAAATCACGAGATCTGGCGGGTAGAAAAGCACTTGTTCCGGCCGGGGGATATTGGAGCGGGGCTCCTGGCCGAACGCGCCGTTACAAGCGGTCGCCAGGCAGACCAAGGCGAGTATTCTTCTCATCGTTCTGGTCCATCAGTCACCTGGGAGCATTATGCGCCTGATTGTTCATCGGCGTGTCTTGGCCGGGCGGCCGCTCCTACACCCTCCGATCGAAGCTGGCGTAGAATCGGGGTCCAAGAATAACTCTCGGTCCAAGGGAGTCAGAATGAAGTCGGTGTCAAGGGGAATCAGTCGGCGTACTCGTCCGGCTTTCGCGGTGATCGGCGCCGCCGCTTGTTGGCTCGTGACACCATCGTCAGACGCTGAAGTCGTCCGCGTCGATGTCGAAACAAGACGCGCAGTCGCGGGCGGCATGTCCTACGGCCTGGCGGGCCCGTACGAGGCGCTTTCGGGCAGGATTCACTACGCCGTGGACCCGGCGAACGCGGCCAACCGGGTCATCGCCGACATCGACTTCGCGCCGAGGAATGCGGCCGGCCAGGTGGAGTTCTCCGCCGACTTCTATCTGCTGAAGCCCGTCGATGCAGATGCGGGCAACGGGACGGTCTTCGTCGATGTCATGAATCGCGGCCGCAAACGCGTTTTGGGCTACTTCAACCTGGCGGGCTCCTCACTCGCGCCCAGCACCGAGGCCGATCTGGGCGACGGCTTCCTGATGTACGAAGGCTTCTCGGTGCTCTACGTCGGCTGGCAGTTCGATGTGCCTCGCCAGCCGGGGATCATGCGCGTCTATCCGCCCATCGCAACCGAAGGGGGAGAGCCGCTGGAAGGATTGGTCCGCAGCGATATCGTCGTCGCCGAGCGAACCTACGACTACTCGCTCGGCGATCGCGACCACGAACCGTATGCGGTCGTCGATCCCGAAGACCCGCGCAACGAACTGAACGTCCGCGACGCGCCGGCGGGCGAACGTACGATAATCGCCCGAGACCAATGGCAATTCGGCCGTCTCGAGGATGGCCGCATGGTGGCTGACTCGACACGAGTCTATCTATCGACGGGGTTCGAGCCGAACCGGATCTACGAGGCCGTCTTCGTCGCCAGCGATCCGCCGATCGCCGGACTCGGGCTCGCGGCGTTGCGCGACGCGGTCTCTCACCTGAAATACGACTCGGCCGAAGCGTTAGGGCTGCCGGCAGGGACGATCGAACGAGCCATCACGTTCGGCGATTCTCAAGCGGGGCGGCTGCTGCGCCATTTCCTCTACGATGGCTTCAACGTCGACGAGCAGGAGCGCATCGCCTTCGACGGACTTCTCCCCCATACCGGCTCGCAGGCGACAGGCAGCTTCAATCACCGCTTCGCGCAACCCTCGCGGGCCGTCGACAGGAGCTACTACTATCCGGGCGATCAGTTTCCGTTCTCCGATGTGATGCAGGTCGATCCGGTCACCGGTGTCGAGGACAGCCTGTTGGCACGGCTGACGCCGGAGACGACGCCGAAGGTGATCTATACGAACACGTCGACCGAATACTGGCGGCTCCCGACGGCGCTGATTCATTCGACGCCGGACGGGGAGCAGCATCTGCCGCCTGCCGAAACCTCTCGAATCTATCTGTTCGCCGGCACGCAGCATGTCCCGGCGCAATTTCCGCCGACGCGTCTGGACGGCCTGCGTATCGGCAATCCGAACAACTATCGCTGGTTCTTACGCGCGCTGCTTCTTGCATTGAATGACTGGGTAGCCGACGGGACGCTGCCGCCGAGTAGCAATTATCCGACCCGGGAGGCCGGCACGCTCGTCGAGTTGGAGCAGATGCGGTTCCCGATTATTCCACGCGTGCGTTTGCCGAGCGACGTTAGCCGCGCCTACCGCCTCGAT
>JAZFPW010000004.1:0-2660 GCA_036444815.1 Gammaproteobacteria bacterium | reverse complement strand
CGAAGAAATCCCGATCACCGCACGACGGGTCGTCACATTCCGACCCGGACAAAAACTAAAGGCACGAGTAGAGGCCTATGCTGGAACCCGGGAATAACGACGAGCTTCCCCCGATCCCTGGAAAGCGTTATTTCACCATCGGTGAAGTAAGCGATCTGTGTGGAGTGAAGCCTCATGTTCTCAGATATTGGGAGCAGGAATTCCCGCAGCTCAAACCGGTCAAACGACGAGGCAATCGGCGCTACTATCAGCGTCAGGATGTGCTCATCATTCGGCAGATTCGAAGCCTTCTCTACGAGGACGGTTTCACGATCGGCGGAGCACGACAGAAGCTCACGGGCAACGAAGCCCGCACCGACACGAGTCAGAGTCAACAGATCATCAAGCAGGTTCGTGTCGAGCTCGAGGACATTCTTAGAGTCCTTCGACGTTAGCCCGGACATCGCATCCGAACTGCGGCTCTGGCCGGTCGCCCAATACCACTTAATTCCCCGGAACGGTTAGTTTTCGTTAAACTCGTTACCACGGTCGGGGCGTGGCGCAGTCTGGTAGCGCACTTGCATGGGGTGCAAGGGGTCGGAGGTTCGAATCCTCTCGCCCCGACCAATGTCTCGGTCGTCTCGCTGGCACAACGGTGGTCGTGAATCTCGCGTGCCCTTGAATCAGCAGGGCTTCGCTCGTGAGCGTACGTAATGGGGAAGGAGCCGTTCAATTCTCGACGCAACCGGCAGCTTGCCCTGGCGGCGTCCATCGCGCTTAACGGCGCAGTGCTCCTCTCTGTGAGCCAGACACGCTGGGCCACATCCGCGGCTCTGCCCGTGCCGGATACAGTCGTCGTCTGGCTAGCGGACCGACCGATTCCCACAGCACGCAGCATAGAGAACGATCCGGCCGAACCGACTGATGTCGACGTGGACCCGTTTCCCGATCTGGACCCGTTACCCGACGTGGAGCTCAGACCCGTCCCAGAAGACGAGCCGGAACTCGAACCCGAACCGACCGCGCCGGCAGAAACGACCGAGCGTCCGAATCCGTCCCGATTGCCGCCGCCCGAAGAGCGGGTACCCTCCAGGTCACCGATCGACTGGGAGGCTGTGAAGATGAGGGCGGTCGTACGCATGCGGGAGGAAAACGCCAGAGCAGACGCCTACCTCACGTTCTCCTACCCCGAGGCCAGTCAAGAGCCGTCACGCAGTACGGACACCGACTCCGTCACGATTGCGGGTATTCAGATACGGCCGCGTGGACCGTGCGTGCGATCGGTCGGGTCTTTCCTGGCCAGGCTATTCATGCCCATCGACGTGTGTCAGAGGAAGACGGCGGCGCGAGACTCCTACCTGACCAGAGATCAGAGGGACCGGATCGCATCGGTCACAGCCGGACTCGAGGAGTATCGCAGCCGCTAGCGCCAAATTACCGCAGCCCTCCGGTGTGCAATCTGCCGCCGGCGCTGTGTATACTTCGGCCCTGTTCGCCGCGAGCCATCGCGACGAACGAATAATCAGAGCAACAAGAGACCCGAAACTATGAGTATCGCCAATCTCAGTAATGTCTTGAAAATCTTTCGCGGTACCGATCTGACTCCGGAGGAAGAGACCGAATTATTCCGGGAGGTCTTGCTGATGACACTCGCGCGCGCCTCGAGCTCTGATGCGAATATCGCGCCCGTCGAAGTCGAGACGGTCCAGGCGATCGTCGAGAAATCGACCGGCAGGGAGATCAGTGCCGCGGATATTCGAGTGGCGGCAGCCTCCGAACTCTACGAGACGGCGCCGTTGGAAAAGTATCTATCGAGTTGCGGACGCAAGCTCGACGCAAGCAGCCGCGTCACAACGGTGCAGGCGCTTGCCGAAGTCATCAAAAGCGATACGCAAATTACCTCGCGGGAGGTCCAGTTCTTCGACATGGTGGCCCTCGCTCTCGCTGTCACACCTGCAGAGCTTGCCGGACTAATCGCCGACTAGCGTCGACCGCAATTTCAGAGCGCCAAGACTCGCACGCAGCGTCGAGGCTGTCGGCACGACGGCGTTGTTTTCAAGTACCGGCCAGAAGAGTATCTTTAACCCTGCCACTGGACATCGGAGCCAGCAGAACAAGAAAGGACACGGGGTGGCTTATCACGTACAAGTTGCCGGACAAGGTGAACCATTCAAGCTCACGTCCGTATTAAAAGAGGCGCCCCCTCCGGGTGCCGAGGGGACGGGGTGGCATTGCTATATTATCGCTCAGGGCAGGAACACCATTACCGGACACCGGCAGGGTAGCGCGAAGAGTGTGAGACTCGCGGCCGAGGAAATTGTCGGCCATCTGAACGAAAGGCGATCCGGCCATCGTGGCCGTGTGCAACTGATTCCTACCCCTCGAAGGAGCCAGTGGCGAACCTGAATCGTCTCCGGAGACCCCACCCCAGCGGCCTGGCGACCGTAGCGCCCGTCGGCAACGACCCTGAAGCCTGAGCCCGACGCGGCATTTAGACCCTTATTTTGTCAACACGCGTTTGCCGTGTTTTGTCAACACGCGATTGCCGTGCCGACTGTTGCGGCGCACTATGCTCACTCGCGTCGTAGATGCGAATTTTCTGGTGAAGTTTCTAATATAAATCAACAGTAAACGGGATTCTTCTATTATGTTTCTAGAACCTTACAAACTGGACACTAACC
>JAZFPW010000003.1:0-5033 GCA_036444815.1 Gammaproteobacteria bacterium | reverse complement strand
ACATCACGAGCCGGTCAACGCCGACCCCTAAGCCGGCGGCCGGCGGCAACCCATACTCCAGTGCGCGAATATAGTCGGCATCGTAAAACATCGCTTCCTCGTCTCCCAACGATTTCGCTTGAGCCTGCGCTTTGAAGCGTCGAGCCTGATCCTCTGGATCGTTGAGCTCAGAAAAGCCGTTCGCAATCTCACGGCCGCCGATAAACAGTTCAAACCGCTCTGTCAGGAACGGATCGGCGTCAACGCACCGAGCTAGCGGAGACACCTCCGCCGGGAATCGCGTGACGAACACCGGTCCACTCAGATGGTGCTCGACGGTCTTCTCGAACAGCTCTATCTGCAGTTTGCCAGCACCGTACTCGGATCGGACTTTGATGCCGTGTTTCGTACAAGCGCCGCGCAAGACGTCCACATCCCGCAAGTCACTGTCGCTCAAATTCGTATTAAAGCGTGCGAGTGCCTGCTCCACGGTAATCTCTTCAAACGCGTCACCAAGATTAAAAGTCTGTCCCTGATACTGCACGACGTCCTGCCCCAGGAGCGTCCGCGCGGCCTCACGAATCAGGTTCTGCGTCAGACCGATAAAATCCTGATAGTCGGCATAGGCCTGGTACAGCTCGAGCATCGTGAATTCCGGGTTGTGGTGTGTCGATGTCCCCTCGTTGCGGAAACTTCGGTTGATCTCATAGACGCGCTCCATACCACCAACTAACAACCGCTTGAGATAGAGTTCGGGAGCAACCCGTAAGAACAGATCCATATCCAATGCGTGATGATGCGTCACGAACGGCCGCGCCAGCGCTCCGCCCGCGAGCGGGTGCATCATCGGCGTCTCGACCTCGGCGAACCCCAGCGCGTCGAGAAACGAGCGTAGGAAACGAATCAGGTCGGTGCGAAGGCTAAAGACCTTGCGCGTCTCTTCATTGACGATCAGGTCGACGTACCGTTGTCGCAGTTTCAGCTCCTGATCAGAGATCCCATGGAATTTCTCCGGCATCGGGCGCAGGGATTTTACGAGCAGACGTAACTCGTCCGTTCGAACGGACAACTCTCCAGTCTTCGTCTTGAATAGCGGGCCGGCGGCTCCAACGATGTCACCGACGTCCCAGGATTTGAATTGCTGATAGAGATCGGGAGAGATGCGGTCACGCTCCACGAACAGCTGCAGCTGGCCAGATCTGTCCTGGATCTTGATAAAGCTGGCCTTGCCCATTACGCGCTTGACCATCATGCGGCCGGCGACGTGGACCACCGGTGATTCCGCTTCAAGAGACTCGGCGCTGTGCTCTCCGTAGATCGCATGGAGTTCGCCGGCGATGAAATCGCGGCGAAAATCGTTAGGGAACGCAGATCCCTTCTCGCGAAGCTGCCCGAGTTTCTCACGCCTTTCTGCGATGAGTCGATTCTCGTTCTGCTCGCTGTTCTCGGCCATTCGTTTACAATCCTTGCTTCAAACTCTCTTCGAGAAAACTATCGATCGCGCCATCGAGAACAGCGCCGGGGTTGCTACTCTCGAGGCCAGTCCGCAGGTCCTTGATCCGAGACTGATCCAACACGTACGACCGGATCTGGCTGCCCCAGCCGATATCGGCCTTGCTGTCTTCCCGCGCATCACTTTCCTCTCGGCGTCTCTGCTGCTCCTGCTCGTAGAGCTTGGCTTTGAGCTGGCCCATCGCCGTCGCTCGATTCTTGTGCTGGGAGCGGTCACTCTGACACTGCACTACGATACCTGACGGAAGATGAGTCAATCGCACAGCGGACTCGGTCTTGTTGACGTGCTGGCCACCGGCGCCGCTGGCTCGATAAACGTCCACTCTCAGATCTCCGGGATCGATCTCGATATCGATGTCGTCCTCGAGCTCAGGAGAAACGAATACCGCCGCGAACGATGTATGGCGACGATGCCCGGCGTCGAACGGGGACTTTCTGACCAAACGGTGCACGCCGGTTTCCGTGCGCAGCCAACCGAACGCATGATCGCCTGAAAATAGCACCGTAGCACTCTTGATTCCCGCGATTTCCCCGGCCGACAGCTCAAGTATCTCCGCCTCGAACCCGCGGGACTCAGCCCAGCGCAGATACATCCGCAACAACATGTCGGCCCAATCCTGGGCCTCCGTACCCCCTGAGCCGGACTGAATGTCGAGATACGCGTTGTGCTGATCCATCTCGCCGGCGAACATGCGGCGAAACTCGAGTTCCTCGATTGTCCGGTTGACCTTAGCGACTTCTTCGGCGACGTCAGCGAGCGTACCGGAGTCGCATTCTTCCTCGGCCAGGGAGAAGAGCTCCTGAGCTTCGTCCAGTGCGCCGTGGATCTGATCTAACGTACGAACGACGGCCTCGAGCGATGCGCGTTCCTTACCAAGGGCTTGGGCACGATCCGGATCGCCCCAGACGTTGGGATCCTCCAGCTCTTTGTCCACTTCCTCCAAGCGCTCGCGTTGTCCATCATAGTCAAAGATACCCCCTTAGCGCCTCGCAGCGCGCCTGGAGGTCAGAGATCATGGCGTTGATCTGATTGGGTTCCATCGTCGTCGTACAGCGTCTGTTGGAGTTAGGCGGAAGTTACCGCGGCGGCGAATGATAACCCAATCGGCGTGCCCCTCCCACGCGGAATCAGTGAGACTTCGCTGCAGCGTCGAGTTCCATATGCTCAACGACGAGTTGAATCGGCGGGCCGGAGAAATAATTATTCAGCCCCAAACGATAGACGAGCCGGAGAATGTCGCCCTCGTGCCACCCACCCGGTTGTCGATTAAATGCGATTGCCTCCAGGCGTGACTCGGCAGCGATGAGCTTAACCGTCATTTTCAGATGCCTGTCGCCTACGACACGTTGCCGCAGTAACTTGAACCTTCCCTCAAACAGCGGCTCGGGGAATCCCTGGCCCCACGGGCCCGCATCTCTCAACAATTCCGCGACTTCCACCGTGAAATCTGCCACCTGTAGTTCGCCATCGGTAAGGATTCGCTGAGCGAGATGCTCGGGGCCGAGGCGCTCGTCTCCGAGTCGTTCCATCGCAGCTTGAAACGCGGCCAAACCCTGAGGGTCCAGCGATAATCCCGCCGCCATCGCGTGGCCGCCAAATCGTGTTATCAGGCCGGGATTGAGCGCGTCCACATCAGCGAGCGCGTCACGCAGATGGAATCCAGGCACCGAACGGCCTGAGCCTTTCAGTGGACCTGCGTCCGTTGGCGCGAACGCGAACACCGGCCGGTGGCAACGATCCTTTATCCGCGAAGCGACCAGGCCGACAACGCCCTCGTGCCAACCCTCGCGGAACAGACACACCACGTGCGGTAGCTGGCCGGCGTCAAGCAGTTCTTCCGCGTCGACGAGCTCTACCGCCTCGGCCTTCATCCGGGATTCAATGGCCCGGCGTTCGCGATTCAGTTCATCGAGTTGGCTCGCCAGCGCCAGGGCGTCGCGCTCCGACGCACTGACCAGACAACGCACACCCACGGTCATGTCATCGAGCCGGCCAGCCGCATTCAGCCGCGGCGCGACGTGGTAGGCCAGTGTCGTCCCGGTCGCCTCGCTAAGGGCAGCCGAGCTGACCTGGCAGAGCGCCCGCAAGCCAGGCCGGCAACGCCCGGACCTGATACGCCGCAGGCCTTCACCAATCAAGATCCGGTTACTGTGATCCAACGGAACTAGATCGGCGATCGTGCCGAGTGCGACCAGATCCAGGTACTCCACGACGCAGCCCGGCTTACCGAGCTCTCTGCCCAGTGCTGCCAGCAGATAGAAAGCGACTCCAACGCCAGCCAAGTTCTTACCGGCGAATCGATCGCCCGGGACGTTTGGGTTGACGATGGCGTTCGCGGCCGGGAGCTCAACGCCCGGCAGGTGATGATCCGTGATCAACACATCGATACCCGCTGCGCGGGCTGCCCTGACGCCGTCGATACTGGTAATGCCGTTGTCAACGGTCACGATCAAGCTTGGAGAGCGACTCTTGATACGCTCGACTACCTCAGGCGTTAAGCCGTAGCCAAGCTTGAACCGGTCAGGAATAAAGAACCCAACCTCGGCGAAGCCCAGATCCTTGAGACAGAGAAAGACGAGTGAGGTGCTGGTCGCTCCGTCGGCATCGAAATCACCGACGATCATCACGCACCCTTCGCGATGTCGGCAGAGTAGTCTGACCGCTTCCTTGAGCGCGTCGAACTCGCCGACTGGGCGTAAGCGGCTGAGCGTCAGTTTCAGCTCCTCCGGGGACGCGATCGCTCGGCGAGTGAGGACCTGTTGCAGGACCGGATGAGTCTCTCCCGGCCAGCGCCAGTTCTCGGAGCCCGGGACCCTCGGCCTTTGCTCAATGATGGGCATTTGTTACGACCTCGGCCACACGCGTGATGCCAGCGGCCTATAATCCGCTAAGCTCGACAGACTGCAACGGTGACCCTTGAAACTGACGTTAGAAACCTCCACTGCGAACGTAATCAGTGCCTGGGAGCCCGGCGCCGTTCGCGTGGGCGAGGACTGGCTCCGCGGCCATCTGATTGTATCCTCACAGCACATCATCCGGGACTGGGCCGTGACCGCACCAGAGGCGCTACAGGCTCACGACCTCAAACCTGCCGTCGATCTGAGCCCGGAGATAATTCTCCTGGGCACCGGAGACCGTATGGTGCTGCCGGACGTCCGCCTGATGACCGAGCTCGCGAGCCAAGGAGTCGGGCTGGAGATAATGGACACACCGGCTGCCTGCCGGACGTATAACGTACTGATACACGAGCATCGGGACGTCGTAGCGGCGCTCTTCGTCGGCTGAACGACGCGGTCGTCTCAAAGGGGGCGCGTCCGGATAGTCTTGCGAGCGTCGTGGGCGAGGAGCGTGCCAGGGACGGCCTAAAGTGACGAGTTCACGAGTCGAGCCGAGCCAGGGACGGCGCGGCGAGATTGAGTCGAGCAAGACTATCCGGGTGCGCGCCCGCCAATTCAGTCGATGAAGAGCGCCGCTACGACGTCCCGATGCTCGTGTATCAGTACGTTATACGTCCGGCAGGCAGCCGGCGTGTCCATTATCT
>JAZFPW010000002.1:0-15170 GCA_036444815.1 Gammaproteobacteria bacterium | reverse complement strand
TCGAATGCATAGACGAGATGGCCCGTCGGAAGATAGTGCGCATCACTGCCACCGTCGATGAGTTCGGTCCGCTCCCCGGTCGATAACGACTCCACGACGATCCGCGCTGTGTCCCAGTTCCCATCCGTCCCGACACTGAACAGCACAGAGTCCCCGTCGGGCAGAAGCTCCGGTCCGTGCAGTCGCTCAGGCACGTGAGCCGGGATGATGAGCTCGGCCGTACCGCTGTTGGCCGATACCCGCCGGATCCCGTCCACCTGGCCGTAAAGAATCGTATCGCCCGGCCCCCAACTCGCACCGTATGGAGCTCCGATGTCGGTAATGGTCAGCGTTGGGCCACCGTTGATCGAGAAGCGTTTCATCTCGTTGTCGAACCCGAAGGCCGCGACCGATTGGCCGTCGGGCGAAAAGAACGGCGTGCCGAAGGCCCCCTCCGTGCCGGCGATGAGCCGTGCTTCGAGCTCGCCCATCGCCCGCAAGTACAAGCCCTGCCGCGCGAGGTAGACGAAGTGACGCCCGTCCGGGGACAGCGCCATGACGGACCGCGTCGGATTGGCGAACGTCCGTCCCTGCGGAAGCTCGTAATCGAAGCGATTGACCGGCCGCGGGTCCGGCTGGGTGCCGATCCAGAACGCGAGGCCGGCGAGGAAGGCGCCACTAACGAGCGTCGCCGTGGCGACGGGAACGGTCCGGCGCCACACGGGTTGCGCTGCGGCCGCGGCGTCTTCGATGGCCTGCGGAGTAAGCGTCTCGAATTCGCCTCTAAGCGCAAGACGCACATCCCGAATGTCGGCAACGCGCTCCTTGACCTCCTTCCGCAGGCAGAGTCGCAACGTCTGCCGTACCGCGGGCGAGGTCGTCGCCGGCAACGAGTCGAAATCGCCCTCGCGTTCGAGTACGCGCGCGAGCGTGATCGTGACGTCCTCGCCACCGAACACCGGTTGACCCGTCAACATCTCGTACAGCACACAGCCGAAAGCCCAGATGTCGGCGCGCTGGTCGACCGGTCTGCCGCGTGCCTGTTCGGGGCTCATATACGCCGCCGTGCCGAGAATGACTCCGAGCTCGGTTGCCGGGGTCGACAGCATCGTCGGCTGTGGCCCACTCGTGACGAACTTGGGGTCAAGCGCCTTCGCGATACCGAAATCGAGCACCTTGACAGTGCCGTCGGGGCGCTGCTTGATGTTGGCCGGCTTTAGATCCCGATGAACGACCCCTTGGCTGTGCGCGCCTTCGAGGGCTTCCGCGATCTGCATCGCGATGCCAAGTGCCTCATCGGAAGGTACGGGCCCTTGTGCGATGCGGTCCGCGAGCGTCGGTCCCTCGACGAGTTCCAGCACGAGCGCTGTGACGCCGTCGGCCTTCTCGAGGCCATAGATTTGGGCGATGTTCGGATGATTCAGTGCGGCGAGCGTCTTGGCCTCGCGCTCGAACCGGGCGACGCGTTCGGCGTCCGAAGCCATCGACTCCGGCAGCACCTTGATCGCGACCTCGCGATCGAGTGTCGTGTCCGTCGCCCGATACACGACGCCCATGCCGCCGGCACCGATCTCTTCAGCGATCTCATATAGACCGAAACGCGTTCCAGAGGCGAGTGCCATCGTCAGTTCCTTTGCTCTGTGACGCTTAGACTTGACCCCAACCGCCGTACATCCTACAACAGAACCAGGAATTTCAACCTCTCGGCGAAGATGTTGCCGCGACTCTCGATTTGTCGGCGGCGACATCGTACGGATCGTCTTGCTTGGTGTCGGCTGGCCCATATGAAACGACTTCTCGGTTTCGTCTCAGAGCTCGTTCGCCGCAAGGTCGTGCGCTTACTCGCTGTGTATATCGGCGTCCTGTGGTTGTTGGCTCAGGGGTTCGCGGACCTGTTCCCAGCGTTCGGCTTGCCGGATTGGGCGCTTCGCGCCTTCATCATCGCCGGAATTGCCGTGATCCCCTTGCTCGCGCTGCTGTCGTGGAAGTACGATCTGACGCCGCCGCAGCTCGTGCGCGATCCTAACGACCTGGAAAACGCCAACCCTGGGTTGAGCTGGGCGATGCGCCGTCATGACAATCTCGATGCCGGGTACGTCCTGTTGAAGTGGAACGCGGCTGGTGAGACGCTCAGAGAAAAGCGCTTCTTCAAGGCACTGTCCATTGGCCGGGGTCTCGACAACGACGTGGATTTTTCGGACGAGCGCGTGAGCCGCCATCATGCTGTCATCTGGGCCGAGGAAGGTGCATGGCGCGTGCGCGATCTAGACAGCCCCAACGGGACGTTCATCAACCAGGTTCCCGTCACCGATGCTGCTGCGCTGCCACAATCGTGCGAGCTGAGATTTCACCCGAACGGCCCGGCCGTCAGCGTCTATATCGATAAACCGGCCGAGACGATGGTGACGTAAGCGGATATTAGGGCAACGGTGACCCCGTTCAGCAGTCTCCTTGAGGTTAGCTAAGTAGTAGAATGGGGGGGCTTCGGAATCAAATGAACTCTACCGGGGTGCATGGCAAACCAAAAAAAAGGAGCTCGTTATGCGTGGTCTTTATTTATTCATCGGCGGGATCGCGGTCGGACTAGCCGTCCAGATGGCTATCGCGCAGAACCAGAGCCGCGACATCGTCGGCCTGAATCACGTGGCGATCAGCGTAGCCGACCTTGACGAGGCGGTCGCGTACTACACCGAGACCATGGGATTTCCAGAGGCGTTCCGCGCAGTCAATGATGCGGGACGGGTAACGCTGGTCTATGTCCAGATCAGCGAGAACACGTTCCTGGAGATACAACCGGCCAACGATCAACGACCGCCCGGGCTCAATCACTTCGGCGTGCACGTTGAGAATATGACGGCGGCAGTCGCGATGTTCAAAGAGCGAGGAGCGAACATCACCGAACCACGTATCGGCAGCACGAAGGCCATCCTGTCGAACATTACCGATCCGAACGGAATCCGCATCGAACTTGGCGAACTCACGTCCGAGTCTCTGCAGCGGCAGGCGATGGAGCGCTGGCGATAGTCGGATTGACTGCGCCGCTCAGTGCGACGAGTAGGCCGGATGATTTAGTGTCAGGGCAAGTCGGCGGCGACGTCTTCTCGCTCCGGTGCGACTTGTCCATTGATGTCCTGAAGCGTGCCGGATAACCGGATAGCCTGTCCGTCCTCGTCGCAGAACACCTCAGTCCGGGAGAGCAAGGTCCTGACCGAGCCGTCCGGTAGCACGGCACGATACTCCTGCGCCCACGACTCCCCAGCAGCGATCGCCGCTTCCGCGACCTGACGCACGCGCTGTCGGTCGTCGGGGTGCACGATCTCCAAGAAGGCTTCCTGAGTGGGCTCGAACGTCTCCGGGGTACGCCCGATGAGCCGATAGCATTCATCGGACCACCACACGTCGTTGGTTATGAGATTTCGCTCGCGATTACCGATCTTTGCCAATCGTTGCGTACCGTTGAACCGAGACTCGATGATACGGAGCTCCGCGGCGCGCTCCTCCACGCGACTCCTTAGCTCCTCGCGTTCCTCCAGCTGGGCCATGTCCTCTAGCTTGCGGTCGGTAACGTCCTGAACGACGCAGCTTATACCCAAGATCGTTCCGTTCTCACACTTGTCCGGGAAGTAGTCGTGCTTGTAGTGCCGCAGCTCTCCCGGATGCGCCGCCGTCTCCACTTCGGCCTCTCCCCCGATGATGGGTTCTCCCGTTTCGAGCACGTGGCGGAGTTGCGTCACAATACCCGTTCCAACACCCTTTAGTACCTCGTCGACCGTTTTTCCCAGGTGTTCTTCGACAGGAAGGCCATTGATGCGGGCCAGCCACTCATTGATATAGCGGAATTGCAGGTCCGCATCGAAATAGCAGAGTCCGACTGGCGCGATCGCGTACAGACGCTCCACCTCATTTTCCCCCTCGGGAAGTTTGGACCCGTTGATGGTCGACAACAGCGTGCTGATGGCGGAAAGTTGCTCGGCTTCCAAAGAGCTAAGCGTGCGTGTGAGCTGGTCTAGAGATCGCTGCGTCGCGCGTCGGTAGGCCCGCTTGCCCTTAGCCGTTGTCGAGATGAGTACTTCCCGGCCGTCGGACTTATTCGCTCGGCGTCTCACGAAGCGTTCGCGTTCGAGCGCGGCGACCATACGGGACATCGTCGGCAGACTCACAACTTCCGCGTCAGCCAGCGCCGAAACCGAGACAGGCTCATGCACCCTGATGGACGCTAGCGTGCTCAGCCTTTCGTTCGTGAGGCCAGCGGGGAGATCGAGTGCGCGTAAGCGCCGTGAAAGCCTGGAAAAAGCTTCATGCATCTTTCGAGCGAGCTCTAGGGAGACCGCATTGTCTAAGTTTTGCTCTGCCATCAGGTTTCTGTTTTTTTGACGGGTGTCTGGTTCTTGACGACCGGGGATTTTAATTCAGTACGAAGGACTTGGAAAGTCCCTGCAAGCGCGCCCTCAACGCCCCGATTAGCGCGGGCTCTCGGTTGTTACGCCTCGCTTACATAATGGCAGCCCGGCGATCTTGGGGCATTGTAAGCCACATGTAAGTCCCGTGTAACCCGGAAGTAGACGCGGTCCTTCTACCCTTGGAGACCAAGATCGGACTTCAAGGGACTCTCCATGACACAACAGAAACACCGGCGGTGCCGGGGGCTCGTCCTAAGTGTAATCGCCGCGTGTCTGGGTGCGGCGCTGCTCGGATGTGCGACCTCTCCCCCGGCCCTCGAGCAGCCCATGACAACGGGTGCGCCGATTTCACTGAGCGCGGCCGTCTCCGACCATGACGAGGACCGCCAGACGCGACCGCCCGTCGGCAATCGTTCGCGGTTACGTCGCGCGGTCGGGGTAGTGCAGACGGGTGCCTTGCTGGTCAAGGCCGTCTATGTCGAACCATTGATCAGGCCCGTATCAACCGAGCTAGCCTTGATGTCCCTGGTGCTCAAGTCCGCCGGCGGCTTCGCGCGCCGGGTAGCGATCGACCTGGTCCAGTTCCAGCGACTAGAGCGCGAACCCATTCCAGCACTTGCGCAAGGACCTGGCATGGACCTCGAGCAGTGGGAACGCGACCTCGATAGGATCGGTGGGGTCGCCTCGAGGGGGAGAATCGACTTTCTCATCGACGGAGACGAATTCTTCCCGCGCTTGATCGACACCATCGAAAACGCTCAGCGTTCTGTCGACATTCGCACTTATATTTTCGACAACGACGACTACGCGGTTCAGGTCGCGGACTTGCTCAAGTCACGCTCTGAAGATGTGAAGATAAAGGTGCTGTTGGACGGCTTAGGCGCCCTCCTGGGGGCACGAGATAATCCGGAGAGCTTACCGGCGGATCACCGGCCCCCGGTCTCGATGACGACTTATCTGCGAAACGACTCCGAAGTTCGGGTGCGTACCGGCGGCAACCCCTGGCTGACGGGCGACCATACGAAGACGACCATCATCGATGGTCGGCAGGCGTTTGTCGGCGGCATGAACATCGGTCGCGAGTATCGTTACGAGTGGCACGACATGATGATGGAAGTCACCGGTCCGATCGTCGATCTCCTGCAGCGTGACTCTGACCGGGCGTGGGCAAGAGCCAGCATGTTCGGCGACTTCGCCGTGTTCGCCCATGCCTTCACGAGGCCCGACCGACACGCGGACGATCAGGGCTACCCGATAAGAGCACTGTACACACGAGACGAGAACTCAGAGATCTATCGCGCTCAACTCGCGGCGATTCGGCGCGCGCGGAGCTATATCTTCATAGAGAACGCTTACTTCTCAGATGACCTCGTGCTTTACGAGCTGGCGAAGGCCCGTCGGCGCGGTGTCGATGTGCGCGTTATCCTGGCCGACCATGGCAACCACGGCCTCTTGAATCGCAGCAACGCTGTTGCTGCCAACGTCTTGTTGCGAAATGGCATTCGCGTTTACCACTACCCGGGCATGTCGCATCTAAAAGCTGCAGTCTACGACGGCTGGGCATGCGTCGGATCCGCCAACTTTGACAAGCTGAGCCTGCAAGTGAACAAGGAGTTGAATCTCGCCACTTCGGACCCCGAGACCGTGGATGAGTTGTTGCTCCGCGTCTTTGCCAGGGATTTCGAGCGTTCCGAAGAGCTCGATGCGCCCGTGCCCGTAAACTGGACCAATTACCTCGCCGAGTTCGCGTCAGACGAGATGTTCTAACGGTAACTGAAATCGCCGCGAACACCGGCGAGCCGTCGTAATGATTGGGTTGGCGCTCCCTAGGGGAATCGAACCCCTGTTTCCGCCTTGAGAGGGCAGCGTCCTGGACCGCTAGACGAAGGGAGCGCGGGTGCCCCGGATGGGCGAGGCTGCTATGATACTGGGCTTTACGGGACGGTTAAACTCGCCAACGGAACTTGATTGAACGACACGGACCCGCAGTCGCATCCCGGCCCGAATATCGTCCCCCGATCCGACCACAACATCAGCCGGGCGAACATTTCCTCCAACGCCATTAAGGTGCTCTACCGGCTGAATAACGCCGGCTACCAGGCCTTTCTGGTCGGTGGAGGCGTTCGCGACCTGTTGTTGGATCGTCACCCTAAGGATTTCGACATCGCCACGGACGCGCGGCCCGAACAGATACGGGCGCTCTTCGGCAACTGCCGGTTGATCGGTCGCCGATTCCGCTTGGCGCATGTGCGCTTCGGCAGAGAGATCATAGAGGTCGTTACGTTTAGAGCGGCTGCGAACGGCGAGCACAAGCATCGGGCACGCGCCGACAGCGGGCGGATTCTCCGAGATAACGTCTACGGCGCGATCGAGGAGGACATTTGGCGTCGGGACTTCACGGTCAACGCGCTCTACTACAGCATCGATGACTTTACCGTCTGGGACTATACGTCCGGGATGGAGGATATCTCGAAGCGCACTCTCCGTCTGATCGGCGATCCGGAGACGCGTTATCGGGAAGACCCGGTGCGAATGCTTCGTGCGGCGCGCTTCGCGGCGAAACTGAACTTCGATATCGCTGCCGATACCGCGGCACCGATCAGGAGCCTCGGCAAGTTGTTGCGGGATGTGCCGCCGGCGCGGCTCTTCGAAGAGACGCTGAAACTTTTCCACGCCGGGCACGCTCTGCGTACGCTCGATCTGTTGCTACAGTTCGACTTGCTCCAGTATCTGTTCCCACATACGGCAGACTCACTGCGGGCTGACAGCAGCGGCGACGTATTGGCGTTTTTGCAAGCGGGCTTAGCGAATACCGACCGACGCATTAAGCAGGATCTAGCGGTGACGCCGATGTTTCTGTACGCGGTGTTGCTTTGGCATCCCATCTGCGATCGCGCAGCACAGAATCGTCAGAAACATAATCTCAGCGAGATCGAAGCGCTGCTGAAAGCCTGTGACGAAATCGTCTCCGAGCAACAGAGTCATACGGCCTACCCAAGGCGATTCAGCGTACCGATGAAAGATATGCTGGTCATGCAGAGGCGCCTGCAAAATCGTCATGGCATTCGCGCGCTCCGGCTGTTGACGCACAAACGGTTCCGAGCGGCCTACGATTTCTTGCTGCTGCGAGCGCGCTGCGGCGAGGTGGACCAGGAGCTGGCCGACTGGTGGACCGAAGTACAGACGTTGTCTGCGGCGGATCAACGGAAGGCATTTGAGATCAAACCGCGTAGGAAGCGGCGCCGGCCATCCTCCGGGAAGTCGAGTGCCAGCGCGGCCCGCTAGCATGCGCAACGACGCCGAGAGTATCCTTGGAGTCTGGATAACCAGCCGCACGGGCGATGGCTACCCCGAAGGTCGATGAAAGAAAGACAGGATGTTGATCAAGTTGCTGGACCGCGTTACATCGTTGTGGAAGGTCCGATCGGCGTTGGCAAGACCAGTCTCGCAAAACGGCTGGCGGAGAGCTTCGACAGTGACTTAATTCTCGAGCAGGCGCACGAGAATCCTTTTCTAGAACGGTTTTACCGTAACCGCCGCAGCGCGGCGTTGCCTGCGCAGCTGTTCTTCCTTTTCCAGCGGGCTAGGAAAATCGAAGAGATTCGCCAAAGCGACTTGTTCTCGCCGGTCCGTATCTCCGACTTTCTAATGGAGAAGGATCGGCTGTTTGCAGAGTTGAACCTCGATAGCAACGAGCTGAGTCTCTACGATCAGGTTTACCAGACGCTGGAGGTGGATCCGCCGACGCCGGATCTGGTGGTCTATCTCCAGGCGCCGCCTAATGTGCTATTGCACCGAGTGGCAAGTCGCGGCGTACCGTACGAGCAGTATATCGATGCGGCGTACCTTGGGCGCCTCGGCGAGGCATACGCCCGGTTTTTCTATGAGTACGATGCCGCGCCGCTACTCATCGTCAACGCTACGGCGATCGATCCAGTACACCGGGAATCCGATTACCAGGAACTACTGGGCGTCATCAGCCGGATAAAACGGGGCCGACACTTCTTCAATCCTGCAATCCAGACGATCGCCTGAGCCTGTTCCAAGGATCAATCATGTACAAGCAACTGCAACAGCGGGATATGGACTCTCCTCCCGTCAACGTGACTACGCTGAGAAAGATGAAGGAGGATGGTGAGCCGATCGCATGCCTCACGGCCTACGACGCCAGTTTCGCCCAGCTGGTCGATATGGCGGGGACGGATCTGGTGCTGGTTGGCGACTCGTTGGGCATGGTGATCCAAGGCCACGACACGACCGTGCCCGTGACGGTAGATGACATGGTCTACCACAGCCGCATAGTCGCTCGCGGTCTGCGGCATGCGTTTCTTGTCGCGGATCTGCCCTTTATGAGCTACGCATCGCCCGAACAGGCGCTCGTTAACGGTGTGCGACTCATGCAGGAGGGTCGCGCGATGATGGTGAAACTGGAAGGCGGTCTGGGTCAGGTAGACGTCGTGGAATGCCTCGGGCGTCACGATATTCCTGTGTGTGCACATGTGGGCCTCAAACCCCAATCCGTCCACAAGATCGGAGGGTTTCGTGTGCAGGGTCGTGACAGCGCAGTTGCCGAGCAGATGGTAAAGGATGCCATCTCGCTGCAGAGTGCCGGCGCTGACCTGGTTTTGCTGGAATGTGTGCCGAACGAAGTTGCCAAGACCATCACGCAGGCATTGGACGTGCCGGTCATCGGCATCGGCGCGGGGCCACATGTGAACGGCCAGATTCTTGTGCTATACGACATGCTGGGTATCACGCAAGGCCGCACTCCACGCTTTGTGAAAAACTTCATGGAGGGCCTGGACTCACCCCTGGCGGGGCTCGAGGCTTACGTCGAAGCGGTCAAGGAAAAAACCTATCCGGCCAAGGAGCACTGCTTCTCCTGATAGAATATCGACCCTTCATCGTGAGGTACCTATCAGGGGTCTCTGTTGTCGCAACTGTTGAGGGCTCGGTCGACGAGCTCCGTGCATGAGTACCTGGGCGGTTGGCGCGCCGACAAGCAAAGCGTTGCGCTCGTGCCGACCATGGGGAATCTTCACGCGGGACACCTGAGCCTTACGAATCTGGCTCACCGGCAGGCCGACAAAGTCGTGTGCAGCGTGTTCGTGAATCCCACTCAGTTCGCGACCGCTGAGGACCTCGAAGATTATCCGAGAACGCTCGAGGACGATGAAGCGATGCTTGCGGAGCAGGGACATGTGGACCTTCTCTTTCTGCCCGACATGGATGCCATCTACCCTTTTGGTACGGAGTCGGCGGTGTTGGTCAGGTTGCCGCCGCTGAGTGAAGATCTCTGCGGCGCGGCCAGACCTGGTCACTTTAACGGTGTCGCATCGGTTGTCCTGCGCCTGCTCAACCTGATTTCGCCGGACGTACTAGTGCTCGGCGAGAAGGACTATCAGCAGCGGATACTGTTGGAGCGGATGGTCGCGGATTTGCACCTGCCGATTCAGATCGTCGCCGGGGCGATTCTCCGCGAACCGGACGGCCTGGCGATGAGCTCGAGGAACGCCTATCTGACTCCGGAAGAGCGCCGTATCGCGCCTCGACTTCACACCTCGCTGGAGGAGCTGGCTGTCGCGTTGCGACAAGGGCAAACCGGTTACGCTGAACTCGAAGCGGCGGCCGTCCGGGGCCTGACCGAGAGCGGGTTTAACGTGGACTATGTCGCTGTGCGCCGTGCGCGCGATCTGGCGGTACCTGAAGTCTTCGCGCCCGAGGATGAACGGGTCGTGTTGGCCGCCGCTTGGCTGGGCCGGGCTCGCCTTATCGACAATGTTCGGGTCTAACCCGCCCAGGCGAGCTAGGACTGGGCTTCGCGGATCGCGACCCGGTTACGGCCCTGATCCTTGGCGTCGTACATGGCGCTATCGGCCCGCTGCAACAACCGGTCCAGATCGTCCGACTCATTGGCCTCGGTGAGTCCGATCGAGAGCGTTACGCCGCTAGGCAGACTCGGGTCAGAGTAGGTCGAGAGGCTCTCGCGCAGTCTCTCCGCTGTAGCCGTTGCTTCCGCCAGCGTCACGCCAGGCAGCAGGACCGCGAACTCGTCGCCGCCAAAACGGGCGATCAGATCCGAGGGACGGAGGCGTTCACGGAACGCGTCGGCGATCGCCGCCAGAATTCGATCTCCGATGATGTGCCCGAGCTTGTCGTTGATGTCTTTGAATCGATCCACATCGGCCATCATCAGGCACAAGTTGCCTTGATCGGTCCGCACGCGGGTCAACTCTCGCTCGAACATGTCCTGCATCCAGTGACGGTTGCCGAGACCGGTCAACGCGTCGGTGATTGCGTTACGTTCTGCCTGGCGCAGCACGCCGAGGCGTTCGGCGATGAATTCGTTAGCGGAGCGCACGCGTTCGGACAAGATCGCGAGCAGGTTTTTGGCAAGCCGGTGAGAGCGGTCGACCATCTGCCACAGCAGGTCGCCGCTCACGACCATCAGGTGCGAGTCTTCGGTTGCGACGACATAGGCGCTGGGGTCTCTCTGCTCGACCAGTGACATTTCGCCCGTGCAGGCGCCCGGCTCCAAGTTTGCGATCTTGGCTGACTCGAGGGACCCCAGGTGCACCTCCAGCCGTCCTGACAGGACGATATAGACGGACTGGTTCGGGCGCTCCGGAGACAGCAGCAGCTCGCCCTTCTCTATGTCCATGCGATCGCATTGCGACAGAAGATCGAAGATAGTATCCGGCTCGACTTCTCTGAACAGATCGATAGCCCGCAACAGCGAACGTTTGAAGTCCGTGTCGATGGAATACGCCGACTCAGAAGGGCGAGTGGAACTCACGATTGGCTGCTGGTAGGGGACATCCAGCTATGGTAGGTACGGGCGCAGGCCGTGTGTGTGACGCAGTTAGCAGTCCTCGTGCCGGGACAAGGCCCATTGCACGTGTTCCCGCACCAGTTCGGAAGGATAGTCCAAGCGTTCGCGAAGGGCGTCGACGACGACGGCTTTGGTAGGCGCGTTGCCGAGCGCGACCGCCAGATTTCTAAGCCAGCCCTGATAACCGACTCGGCGGAGTGCGGTGCCTTGCGTAGCCGAGGCCCATTCGGCTTCGCTCCATCGAAACAACACGACGAGCGACTCGTCATCGAAGCCGTGCCGTGGTGCGAAATCGCCTTCCGCGGTCGGTTTCGCAAACTTGTTCCACGGGCAGACTAGCTGGCAGTCATCGCAGCCGAAGATCCGATTGCCGATCGCTTGACGAAACTCGACCGGGATGCTGCCCCGAAGCTCGATCGTCAGATAGGAAATACAGCGGCGCGCGTCGAGTTCGTAGGGCGCGACGATGGCGTTCGTCGGGCAGATGTCGATACACGCACGGCAGGATCCGCAATGGTCCGTCGCCGGTTCGTCGACGGGCAGCGGTAGGTCGGTGAAGACCTCGCCGAGAAAAAAATAAGAACCGGCTTTGTCGTTTAGCAGAGTCGTGTGCTTGCCTATCCAGCCGAGGCCCGCATTCCGCGCCAGACTCTTCTCCAGTACTGGCGCGCTGTCGACAAATACCCGGTAACCGAACGGGCCGATCTGCTCCTCGATATGCTGCGCCAGCCGTCGTAAACGTTGCCGCAGCACCTTGTGATAGTCACGACCCAGGGCGTAGCGCGAGATGTATGCGCGATTCGGATCCTGAAGGACGGCCTCCGCGTCACGGCTGTCGCCGGGCCAGTAGTCCATCCTCCCGGATATAACCCGCACCGTGCCCGGCACGAGCCTGTCGGGGCGTGAGCGTTTCGGCCCATGCCGAGCCATGTAGCCCATCTCGCCGTGACGCTGGCGGTTGAGCCAATCCTCTAGGCGGCGCTCATCTTCGGCCAGTTCGACGCCGGCAATGCCAATCTGTTGAAAGCCCAACGTTGCGCCGTGACGTTTAATATCGGCGGCGAGGCGCCGGAGGCGCGCCGGTGACAGGTCAAGTTTTGGCG
The DNA here is from genome assembly GCA_036444815.1 of Gammaproteobacteria bacterium. GTDB lineage: Bacteria > Pseudomonadota > Gammaproteobacteria > Steroidobacterales > Rariloculaceae > SMWC01. The sequence continues at coordinate 2,856 of JAZFPW010000002.1, read as the reverse complement.
CTGAGCTCATAGAGATAGCCTTGTCGGTCCACAAGTATAATCGTCCAGATGCCCGATCTTCCTCAAGAGATCTATTCGGCCCAACAGGTGCGCGAGTTCGATCGTGCGGCGCTCGACACACTCGATATCTCCGCCTATGAGTTGATGTGTCGAGCCGGAGACGCCGCGCTGCGGGCGCTAGAGACCCATTGGCCGCAGGCTCGGCGGCTGACCATTTTCTGTGGCGCCGGCAACAACGCCGGCGACGGCTACGTACTGGGACGGTTGGCGGCACGCGGCGGATTCGAGATACGCGTGATCGCCGTCACGCCGCCGGACCGACTCTCCGGTGCGGCCGCGTCCGCGTGGGAGGACTTCAGTACCGGCGGTGGGGCAATCGAGCCCCTCTCTACGGAGTTGTCGTTCGCGGAGGATCTGATCGTCGACGGCCTGCTCGGTACGGGTCTCGATCGAGACCTCGATGGCGCGTTTATGGCGGCGGTTGCCGCGATCAACGCGGCACCGAACCCGGTACTCGCGCTGGATATCCCGACCGGGCTCCACGCTGACACCGGTCTGCCGATGGGAGCCGCCGTGCACGCCGACGTCACGATCACATTCGTCGGCTTGAAATCGGGCCTGTTCCTAGGCGGGGCGCCCGACTATCGGGGCGTCGTGGAGTTCGCGGGGCTCGGCATTCCCGACGAGGTCTACGCGCAACAGCCGCCGGTACTCGAGCGGCTGAGCAGCGACACGTTGCGCGAGGCCTTGCCGCCGAGGCGACCGTCCACTCACAAGGGATCCCACGGCAGCCTGTTGTTGGTCGGCGGTTCGCCGGGGCTGGCAGGGGCCATTCGTCTCGCGGGCGAAGCGGCGCTGCGTGCGGGCGCGGGCCTGGTGCGGGTGGCAACCCACCCCGACTGCGTGGCGTCGGTCGTCGCGGGTCGGCCCGAGATCATGTGCCAGGGGCTGACCGAGCCCGCGGAATTGGACGCGCTGATCGATGTCGCCGATGGCGTGGTCTTGGGCCCCGGGCTCGGCCGGTCGGACTGGGCTCGGCGCCTGATGGAGCGGCTCCTCGAGACGGAGCTGCCGATCGTGCTCGATGCAGACGGGCTGAACATGCTCGCCGAGCAGCCACGGGCACGCGGCAATTGGGTATTGACCCCTCATCCCGGCGAGGCGGCCCGCCTGCTGCAGTGTAGCGTCGACGAGGTCCAGTCGGATCGCCTACAGGCGGCCTTGAGTCTCGCCGAACGTTACCAAGCCGTCGTCATTCTGAAGGGCGCCGGTAGTCTCGTAGCGAGTCCCGGCGAGCCGGGCGTCGCCGTATGCGACCGAGGCAACCCGGGCATGGCGACGGCCGGCATGGGCGATGTACTCGCCGGGATCGTCGGCGCACTGCGGGTCCAGACGGCGGACGGGCGCCTCGCCGCGCGGGCCGGCGTGTTACTGCACGCGCTGGCCGGGGATGCGGCGGTGACCGACGGCCAACGCGGCCTGGTTGCCCGCGACCTGATGCCCCACATTCGGCGATGGGCGAATCCGACGTAGCGCGCGAGGGGCTGGAATTCAGCCTCGATTCGGAGGCGGCCCTGAAGGCGCGCGCCGGGGCCGTTGCCCGCTGTTGGCTCGAGCTCGCTCCCGACTCGCTATTGGTCGGTCTGCACGGCGACCTCGGGACGGGCAAGACGACCTGGGTCCGGGGCATGCTGGAGGGCCTGGGCTACGTGGGCAGAGTGCCGTCGCCCACCTACACGTTGTTGGAGCACTATGTTCTCGAGGCTGTGACCGTCGTGCACGTGGATCTGTATCGTCTGACCGCTTCGGGGGAGCCGGCCGACGCCCGGGAACTGGAATCCCTGGGGCTACGCGACTGGCTGGCGCAGAGGCACACCTGGTTGTTCGTGGAGTGGCCCGAGCGCGCGCCGGCGTTAGCTGCCCGCTGCGACGTTACGATCGGCTTCGAGTTGGCGGGCGCCGAGCGGCGCACGGTCTCTCTGCAGCCGCGGGCTGAAGCGGGCGAACGGGCCCTGAAGGCGCTAGCGAAAGATCCTGAGACTCATTCGAGTTAGAGCGCCTAGTGTTATATTTTCTATGGATAAATATTGATATGTGCCTAAGAGTGTTGTAAACATGACGCCGCCTGTGTAGCGAGGATTGTGGGTTGAAGTTGAGATTCCGACCGTGGTATCTGCTCTGTGTCGTCCTCGGCACGGGGTCTGCCGGCGTGCACGGCGCGGAGGTAGAGGGTTTACGCGTGTGGTCGGGGCCCGTGTCGACACGGGTCGTACTCGATCTGTCCGCGGCCACGCCGCATCGGGTCTTCTCCCTCGAAGCCCCACACCGGATTGTCATCGATCTCGCGGACACGCGCGTTTCCCTGCCGACCGCTATTCCGGCGCCGCGCGGATTCGTCACCGCGATACGAACGGGCACCCGTCCCGGTGGCGAGCTCAGGGTCGTATTGGATCTGACGCAAGCCGTCGAACCCGAGACATTCCTGCTGGAGCCCAACGATACCTACGGCCATCGCCTCGTTTTAGACCTGAGCGTGCTGAACGCCGAGCGAATCGTCCGGCGCGCGCCGCAGGCCGCGGCCGACGGCGGTCGTGATCTCGTCATCGCCATCGATGCCGGCCACGGGGGCGATGACCCCGGTGCCAGCGGGCCCCGCGGTGTCCGGGAGAAGAACGTCGTGCTAGCGGTCGCGCGCCGACTGGCAGAAGAGGTCGAGCGCCAGCCCGGCCTGCAGCCGTTACTCGTGCGCGACGGTGACTACTTTATTTCTCACCGTAGACGCCTGGAACTGACGCATCGCGCTGAGGCCGACCTGTTCATCTCGATCCACGCGGACGCGTTTCACGATAAGCGCGC
>JAZFPW010000001.1:0-5355 GCA_036444815.1 Gammaproteobacteria bacterium | reverse complement strand
CCTTGTGAGAGAGCAGGATGTCCACGATGGCCGACTTGGTGTAGATGTCTTCCCCCAGGAGATCGACGAGCCGATTGGGGTTGTAACGGCGACTGGATGAGAGCGCCCAGGTCGCGCCGGACACGGTCTTCGGATTCGGATCCGCTAATCCCTTCAAGACGATCGGCAGGGCCTTATCGGTCACGAGTTTCGCTAGGGCATTGACGAACTCGACGGTTTGCCGCTTGTCCGCACCACCCAACGCTTGGAGTATCTTGGGGACGGCCGCAGTGCCCATCTGGCCGAGCTTGTCGAACGCCTTCTTGGCGCTGGGCGAGACAGGATCCGCTTCGCCCTGGATCTGGGCGATGAGCCGATCTGCCTTAATAGCGCTGATGAAGTTCATAGACGTCCGAGCGCGAGGACACGCCTGCCCTCTGCCCAGACGGGGTATCCTACATAATCAACAAATTACAGAATCCGAGCAATTATGCCAGGTGGGTTGTTCTGAAAATGGAACGTGCCTCACAGGTTTCGCGGTCGACCTAAAATGCCGGGGAGGCCCTGGAATTACTGAGCCATAGGATACAATCCGACCCGCTCACAGGAAGGACCGCAGTGTGAACCAGGCAGCCTTGGCGACATTACATAAGCATCTCGGCGACTTCGTCGTCCCGCATACCGCTTCCCGGCTCGGGGAGGCCGGCAGCGCGTTCGAGATAGGGGGGGACTCGGATGTTCCCCACGTCAGCATCCAGCTGGGTTTCCCAGCCGCGCGTAGCGGCCCGGAACTGGTCGCAGCCCTGACGGCGCACTGTGACGAGCTCAGCCTACCTAGCCCGCCCGAATTCTCCGTCACGTGGTCTATCGAGCCTCATTCCGTGCAGCACGGGCTGAAGCCGTTGGATGGGATCAGCAATGTCATCGCCGTCGCCTCCGGCAAAGGCGGGGTCGGCAAATCGACCGTGGCCGTCAACCTCTGCCTCGCACTGGCCCAGGAGGGCGCGAGCGCCGGCATCCTGGACGCGGACATCTATGGGCCCAGCCAACCCAGGATGTTGGGGCTGACAGGTCAGCGGCCCACGACCCGGGACGGCAAGACGCTCGATCCCCTGGAAGCACATGGCGTGAAAGCGATGTCGATCGGCTTTCTGGTGGACGATCGACAACCGATGGTGTGGCGTGGCCCGATGGTGACATCGGCGCTGAACCAGCTGCTGACGGATACGCGCTGGGGAGAACTGGACTACCTCCTCGTCGATATGCCGCCAGGCACCGGTGATATCCAGCTGACGCTCTCACAGAGCGTTCCGGTCAGCGGTGTCGTTATCGTGACGACGCCCCAGGAGATCGCGTTGGCCGACGCACGCAAGGGACTTGAGATGTTCCAGAAAGTCAACGTTCCGGTACTGGGCATCGTGGAGAATATGAGCGTTCATGTCTGCTCAAGCTGCGGGCATGAGGATCCGATCTTCGGCGAGGCGGGCGGCGAGCGCCTGGCCGCACAGTACGAGCTGCCGTTGCTGGGCGTGCTGCCGCTGTCTCGGCAGATCGGTGCTCAGACCGACGAGGGAAATCCGAGCGTCGTCGCGGAGCCTGACGGCCCGATCGCCCAGGCCTATCGCCGGATCGCGCTGCGCACCGTGGGGCAGCTGGCGGCCACCGCCAAGGACTACAGTCGCCTGTTCCCGACCATTACCGTCGAGGAGAGCGAATGAGTATCAAATCTGATCGCTGGATTCGACAAATGGTGACCGACCACAACATGATCGAGCCGTTCGAACACGATCAAATCCGCACGGTCGACGGTGAACGCGTAATCTCCTACGGAACGTCGAGCTATGGGTACGATGTTCGCTGCGCCGCCGATTTCAAGGTGTTCACGAACATCAATTCAGCCGTCGTAGACCCGAAACAGTTCGACGAGTCGAGCTTCGTGGATAAGCGCTCCGACGTCTGCATCATCCCGCCGAATTCGTTCGCACTGGCCAGAACGGTAGAGTATTTTCGCATTCCGCGAACCGTGTTGACGATCTGCCTGGGGAAGTCGACCTATGCGCGCTGTGGAATCATCGTCAACGTGACACCGCTGGAGCCCGAATGGGAAGGGCACGTGACGCTGGAGTTCTCCAACACGACGCCATTGCCTGCCAAGATCTACGCCAATGAAGGCGTGGCCCAGATGATCTTCTTCGAAGCCGACGACGTCTGTGAGACCAGTTATCTGGAACGCGGCGGGAAGTATCAGGGTCAGCGCGGCGTCACGCTACCGAAGACGTAAGTACAGCCCCCTAGTTTCCTGGGGGGTCGAGCCACTCGACGGACTCAAGCAGCATCATCGTTCGAGTCTCGCCGTTGCGTTCCTGTTCGAGTCGTACCGGCAGATAGTGAAGCTCGGGCGCGGACCACAACAATTCCCGCCGCGAAGACCCCTCGCGTTCCTGAATGAATGCCTGCGTCGATAATGACCCGAACGGTGTCTCCAGTAGCGCATCTGCGTCGGCCCGATAGTCGTAGGTCCTGGGGCCGTCTTCGTCGAGGACCGTGTAGCTGCCGAGCGCGCCGTGCCGCGCCATATCCAGCATCAGTTGAACCTGCATCGTGCCGCGATCCAGCGTCCCATGCGCTAGCGGGATCTCTTTCCTCCCTTCCGCCGTCTCGGTAATGGCAATTCCGTTGTCCCAGTCGAACCGGATGTGGAAATTGTCCTCCCCTCGTCGGCTGCCGTCCTCGAACCAGAACTCCAGCGGCGTGATTCTGCCGGCTTCGGAGACGAATTCACTCCGCTCGACGACGGTTCCCGGGGCGATGATTCTTCGTATTCCACGGAGGGCGGAGCTTGAGCTGTATCGATATACGCCGCGAGTCGAGTCGTAGCGGACTGAGAACTCCGACGTGCCGACACGATTGTCCTTGTAGTGGAGCTCATAGACGGCTGAGTAGGCGTGAATGGCGGGGTCCGCGGCTACCGGGGCAGGCGCTGGCCAGGCCGCGGAGACCAGTAAGCTAGCGATTCCGGAGATAACCCCGATCGTACGAGCTGTCATTTTCGGGCTTCCCCTTCCACCCATACCGGCTGGATCAACTGTCTGCCGTCCAGCATGACCGCTCCGTCGGCCAGTCTCAAGCGTTGCTCGGCGAACCAGCCGACGGCCCGGGGCAGGACAATGTGCTCTCCCTCGGAGACTCTGGCTCTGAGCGAGGTCGCGGTGTCATCGGGCCGGACGGGGATTCGATACTGTATGACGCTGGGACCCCCATCCACGTCCTTCGTAACAAAATGAACGGTCGCGCCGTGAACGCGCTCGCCCGCCCGAAGGACCCGATCGTGGGTATCGAGCCCCTTGAAACGCGGTAACAGCGATGGGTGGATATTCAGCATGCGCCCATGGAACGTCTCGACGAAATCTGGGCCCAGAATGCGCATGAACCCTGCCAGTACGACTAGCTCCGGGCCGTAGGCGAGTATGTCTCGCGCCAGGGCCGCGTCGAACGCCGCGCCATCGGCGTAGTCCGCCGGGTTGATGTAAACGGCGTCGATACCCGCCTGTCTTGCCCGCTCAAGGCCCTGCGCGTCGATCTGATCGCTGAATACGGCTTGGATAGCGCCGTGAAGCTCACCGGCCTGCTGCGCGTGAATCAGCGCCTGAAGATTCGTACCCAGTCCGGAGACCAGTACGACTACGTTGGGTGGAGGGCGATGGATCACTCGACAGTGACCTGCTCCGCGGAGTCGGCTGCGACCTCACCGATCAGCCAGGCCTGTTCGCCGCTCTGCGTCAGCGTCGAGAGCGCGAGCTCCACGTTCTCTCGAGCGACGATCACGACCATGCCGACACCGCAGTTGAACGTCTTGAGCATCTCCAGTCTGGGCACGCCGGCTTCTTCCAGCCACTGGAAGACCGCGGGCGCGCGCCACGCCGCCTGACGCAGGCCAACCCCGAGTCCGCTCGGCAGCACTCTGGGAATATTCTCCGTCAGGCCGCCACCGGTGATATGGGAGATTCCCTTCACTTCGGTCTGGGCGAGTAGATCGAGTATCGCCCGAACGTAGATGCGTGTCGGCCGCAGCAGCAGGCCCATCAGCGGCTGCCCCTCGAGTTCGATCTCGCCGGCATCGGGGACTCGCTCCAACACCTGTCGGATCAACGAGAAACCGTTGGCATGCGGACCGGAGGAGGCGAGGCCGATGACGCTGTCTCCGGGTTGGATCTGACGGCCATCCACGACCTTGCCTTCATCGACCACGCCGACACAGAAGCCGGCTAAGTCATACTCTCCCTCTGCGTGCATGCCGGGGTGCTCGGCCGTCTCGCCGCCGATCAACGCGGCCCCGGCGAGTTCACATCCACGAGCGATACCCTTGATGACGCGCGCCGCGATCTCCACGTCCAGGTGCGGTGTGACGAAGTAGTCTAGAAAGAATAGGGGCTCAGCGCCCTGGACGATCACGTCGTTCGCACACATCGCCACCAGGTCGATACCGATCCCGTCATGAGCGTCATGCTCCAGAACCAGTTTCAGCTTCGTGCCTACGCCGTCGGTCCCGGCCACGAGGACCGGAGCGTCATAACGGTCGGCCGCCAGCTTGAAAAGCCCACCGAATCCACCGAGGCCGCCGATGACCTCCGGGCGCGACGTGCGTGCGACCGCGTCCTTGATACGACTCACGAGCTCGTTGCCGGCGTCGATATCCACGCCGGCACCCTTATACGTAAGTGATTCCTTGGTTGTCATGACTTCCGTCTCGGGCGCGGCGGGGATTAGGGCTGAGGCCGGTATAATAAGCCAGGTCATTCTCCAGTGGACAGTGATGAGGCGACTCGATCAGATGGACCGCGTGGCGCGAGCCGGTTTGGCGTTCATTGCCACCGCCGCCGTGGGCACTAGCAGTTCGGGCCTGTCCGCGGCGATTGTCGAGGATCTCTACAGCGTCACCGTGACCCGGAGCGTGGAGCTGGCCCCGGGCCAGGTCCGCCGAACTCAACAGGATGAGATCCGTCTCGCGCTGGTTCAACTATTGCCGAGGGTGACGGGTCGCCTCGATGCTGCGTTAGAGCCGGCTCTGGCGGATCTGCTGCAGAACGCAGAAGCGTACGTTGAGCAGATCGGCTCGTTGGATCGCGAGACGTTGCTAGTGACATTCGATGCGCGTGCGCTCGAAGACGCACTCGTCGCTCGCGATCAGCCGATCTGGGGCCCGGAGCGACCATTGACGCTGCTGTGGCTCGCGATCGATGCCGGTCAAGGCGAGCGGGGCATACTCGCCGCCGGCGAAGCATTGACCGACACGAGCCCGGAGTTCCTGGAATTGCAGGCGAATTTCCGCGATCAATTGGCAACGGTCGCAGAAGAACGCGGCTTACCCCTTTCCCT